>JAKLJF010000285.1:0-3074 GCA_023151335.1 Thermoanaerobaculia bacterium
AAGTTTAAGTGGCAAACCATACCAAGAGTTGGGTCAATCCGCAATCCGCAATCCGCAATCCGTAATCCGCAATCCGCAATCCGCAATAAAAAAAATCATCCTCGGCGTCAGCGGTTCGATAGCCGCGTATAAATCGGCTTTTTTAACCCGTTTACTGGTGAAAAAAGGCGCCGAGGTGCAGGTATTGATGACCAGGTCGGCGGCCGACTTTATTACGCCGCTCACACTTTCCACCTTATCCAAACGTCCTGTACTGAGCGATGTAAGTTCCGAATCCGGTTGGAACAACCACGTCGAACTCGGCCTGTGGGCCGACGCGTTGCTCATTGCCCCGGCCACCGCCAACACCCTGGCCAAACTGGCCAACGGATTGTGCGACAACATCCTGAGTGCCGTGTACCTCTCGGCCCGCTGTCCGGTATTCATAGCCCCGGCCATGGACGTGGATATGTGGCATCACCCGGCCACCCGGGCCAATATTGAACGCCTGCAATCTTTTGGAGTACAGGTGATCCCCGTGGGCCATGGCGAACTGGCCAGCGGCCTGGTCGGCGACGGGCGTATGGCCGAACCGGAAGACATCGTAGCCTGGCTCGATGCATACTTCAACCGGAAACGACCGCTGGCGGGCAAAAAGGCCCTTGTCACAGCCGGCCCCACCTTCGAACCGCTCGACCCCGTGCGTTTTATCGGCAACCACTCCACCGGCAAAATGGGTATCGCTATCGCTGAAACCCTGGCCGACCAGGGCGCCGAAGTAACCCTCGTGCTCGGCCCAACCACCGCGCAGCCCAAACGTCCGGATCTGCGCGTACTGCATGTCATGTCGGCCCAGGATATGTACGAGGCCTGCGCCCCGCTTTTCCCTTCAGCCGACATCACCGTGCTGGCCGCTGCCGTGGCCGATTACCGGCCTGCCGTTTTTTCCGAAGTAAAGATCAAAAAGAAAGACGAAGACATGCGGATCGATCTGGCCAAAACCGTCGATATCGCCGCCGCCCTGGGGCGCCAGAAGAACCCCGGCCAGTTGCTGGTGGGCTTCGCCCTCGAAACCAATAACGAAGAAGACAACGCACTGGCCAAACTGGAAAAGAAAAACCTCGACTTTATCGTCCTGAATTCCCTGCGCGACACAGGCGCCGGTTTCGGTCATGATACCAACAAGATCACCATCCTGCGCCGCGACGGCTCCAAAACGGCCTTCGAACTAAAATCCAAAACCGACGTCGCCCGCGATATTGTGTCGGAAATCGTTGCAGCAGGCAACCGAAAAGGAGCGTAAAGCGTCTACCTTCGCGGCAATATCTAAATAATGAGTATGAAACATTTCCTTTCATTCCTGCTGTTACTGCTGACCGCCACCCAGGCCATCTCCCAAGGCGGCGAACTGAACTGCACGGTGCGCGTAAGCACACCCACCCTGCAACGCACCGATCGCAAGGTGTTCGACCAGCTGGAAGTTTCCCTGCGCGACTTCCTGAATACCACCAAGTGGACGAACGATGCTTTTGAGCAGGACGAACGTATCAAATGCAACTTCATCCTGACGATCAAATCCGAACAGGATGCCAATATTTTTGAAGCGGAACTGGCCGTGCAGGCCGTCCGTCCGGTATTTGGAAGCAGTTATGAAACGCCCCTGTTGTCGCACCTGGATAAAGATATTGTTTTCCAGTACGAACAGTTTCAACCTATCGAGTTTTTGCCTGACGCCACCGATAACCAGAATTTACCGGCTATCCTGGCTTTTTACGCCTATATCATTCTGGCCATGGATTATGACTCGTTCTCCGCTTACGGCGGCGAACAATACTTGCAAACAGCCCTGCAACTGGTCACCAATATCCAGAACTCCTCCACCAACCGTTTCAGCGGCTGGCGCCCGGCCGACGGCGGCAAAAACCGCAACCGCTACTGGATCATCGAAAACCTGCTCAACCCCCGCGTACGCCCTTACCGCGCCGCTATGTACGCTTATCATCGCAAAGGGCTGGACATGTTTTCCACTGACCCGAACCTTGGAAAAGCAGCCATCCTGCAAGCCCTGGAAGAAATTGAAAAGGTAAATACCGCCTATTTCAATTCGATGATCGTGCAGATGTTCGCCAACGCCAAAAAAGACGAACTGGTCGAAATGTGGAAAGTGGGGGCCAAAGCCCAAAAAGACCGCGTACAACAGATCATGACCAAAATAGACCCGGCCAACAGCCAGCGATACCGGGAAATCGGGACGTAATGTGGTCAATGTGGTTAATGTGGTCAATGTGGTCAATGTGGTCAATGTGGTCAATGTGGTCAATGTGGTCAATTAATTAATTGATCTCATTGACCACATTGACCACATTAAAATACGACGGGCTTCCGTAGTTTTGCGCAAACTTCGGAAGCTCTTTTTTGTTCTACAGGGCTTGAAAGAGATAAATAAACATTTTTACCCTGTGT
The DNA here is from genome assembly GCA_023151335.1 of Thermoanaerobaculia bacterium. Classification (GTDB taxonomy): domain Bacteria; phylum Bacteroidota; class Bacteroidia; order Chitinophagales; family Saprospiraceae; genus M3007. The sequence continues at coordinate 2,443 of JAKLJF010000285.1, forward strand.
CATTGCCTTAAAACTGGTTCACCGGCGTTTTTGTGGTAAAAGGAACCGCTAAATTCAATAAATGGATACTGTAGTAACGGTCAGTCAATTTTTACTCAGCCTCTCCCTGCTCATTGTTTTGCACGAAATGGGGCATTTTTTCCCCGCCCGCTGGTTCAAAACCCGCGTGGAAAAGTTTTACCTGTTTTTCGATTTTGCGCCCTTTAATTCCCTGTGGAAAACCAAAAAAGGCGAAACCGAATACGGCATCGGATGGCTGCCCCTCGGCGGTTACGTAAAAATATCGGGCATGGTGGATGAAAGCCTCGATACCGAGGCGCTCAAACAGCCGCCCCAACCCTGGGAATTCCGCTCCAAACCCGCCTGGCAACGGCTGATCATTATGATCGGCGGCGTCACGGTCAATTTCCTCCTGGGCTTCCTGATCTTCGGCATAATCCTCTGGATTTTTGGGAAACAATATGTCCCCAACTCCGAACTGAAATATGGGCTGGCGCTGGACTCCGTCCTGATCCAGCAGGGCCTGCGCCCCGGCGACGTGATCGTAAAAATCGGGGACAAAACGATCGACCGCGTTGATCCCGGCGCCTACATCAAGGGCGTGGCGCTCAATGGGGTGCGCACGGTAACCG
>JAKLJF010000285.1:3084-6698 GCA_023151335.1 Thermoanaerobaculia bacterium
GTCCGTAATGGTCAGCAACAGGTCATTACGCTACCTGAAGACGCCGCTACCCAAATAACGAGCAGAAAAGTGGCCAAATCCAACCTTATGGAGCCGCGTATCCCCTTTTACATCGACAGCCTGGTGCCCGGCCAACCGGCGGAAAAATCGGGCCTGCAAAAAGGCGACCGGATCATTGCCTTCAACGGCCAGGCCATCCCTTTTTACGACCAGTTTTCCCCGCTGGCCAAACAAAACAAGGATAAAACGGTCGAACTGACAGCCCTGCGTGGCGACGACACCGTCCGGATAAACATCGGCATTTCTTCCGAAGGTACCATCGGCGTGTCGCGGCGGATAGAAGGAATGTTTAAAATCGAACGGGAGTACTACAGCTTCGCCCGCGCCATGCCGGCCGGCGTGACCATGGGACTTGAATTCCTCGACGATCAGCGAAAGGCATTCGGCCAAATGTTCGCCGGCAATATCTCGGTAAAAGACAACCTTGGCAGCGTCATCAGCATCGGCAAAATGTACGGCACCTACTGGGATTGGGAACGCTTCTGGACCATCACCGCCTCCCTCAGCATCCTGCTCGCGTTTATGAACCTGTTGCCCATCCCGGCCCTCGACGGCGGTTATGTCATGTTCCTGATCTGGGAAGTGATCACCGGCCGCAAAGTGAGCGACAAAGTGATGGAAAAAGCGTTTTCCAGGGACTATTTTAAACGGAATGAACTATTTCGAATTTTACGATATCCCCATTTCTTTTCAGGTGGACGAACCCGCCCTGCGCCGCATTTTATACCAAAACAGCAAAAAATACCACCCGGATTTTCACACGCTGGCCGATGAGAAAAAACAGGCCGAAATGCTGGAACTGTCCACCCTCAACAACGAAGCGTACCAAACCCTCTCCGATCCCGATCTCCGGATGCGGTATATCCTCGGCATCAACGGCTTGCTCACCGCCGGAGAAGAGGACAAACAAACCGTGCCCCAGGACTTCCTGATGGAAATGATGGACATCAACGAATCCCTGATGGAGCTGGAGTTCGACTTCGACCCCGAACGGTATGCCGCCACACTCGGCGCCGTGGAAACCCTCGAAAACGACTTGTACGAAGGCATCCGGCCCATATTGGAAACATACCCCAACAGTCCCGACCCGGCCACCGACCTGCGGACAGTGCTGGAATATTTTTTGAAAAAAAGATACCTCTTGCGCATTCGTGAAAATCTCTCTACATTTGCGCCCCGCGCGGGAATGGCGGAATGGTAGACGCGCTGGTCTCAAACACCAGTGACTGCAAGGTCATGCGAGTTCGAGTCTCGCTTCCCGCACCTGATAAAGCGCCTCTGGGTTTTCCAGGGCGCTTTTTTCTTTCCCGGTGGCAACCGGGACAAACGGCCGGAGCGAAAGGATCCGCAACTGTTTTTTTACCTGGTCAGGGCTTTCGTAATTTTGCCGGCGCATCATATTTAAAACAGGGCTTTATGAAAAAATACATATCCTTTTTCCTGCTTTTTATAGTTACCCCCCTCTCTATTCTTTCCGCCCAAAAAACCCTTCGCACCCTCCTCTCCCCCGGCAAACAAACCGCCGTCACCGTGGGCCTGAACAAAACAGGCGAACCGTTTTACAAGATCACTTACCAGGGCAAAATCGCCGTGGACTGGTCGCGGCTCGGATTTTTGACCAAAAACTTCGACCTGCGCGACGGATTTACCTTGCAAAGCGCCAAAACAGCCACGCACGATGAAACCTGGAAACCCGTGTGGGGCGAAGTGGCCCAAATCCGCGACCATTACAACGAGCTGGAATACGCCCTGCGGGATGAAGCCGGCCGCCGCATGATCATCCGTTTCCGCGCCTACGACGAAGGCGCCGGTTTCCGCTACGAATTCCCCCAGCAGGATGCCATGAAAAACGTCAGCATCACCGACGAACTCACGGAGTTCCAGATGACCGCAGACCACACCGCCTGGTGGATTCCCGGCGACTACGACTCCAACGAACACGTGTACACGACTTGCCCGATCAGCCAGATCGACAACGAGCGATACAACCGGGAATATGCCATCGCCACGCAGCATATCGTGAAAATGAAAAACGTGCAGACGCCCATCACCATGAAAACGGCCTCCGGCATGCACCTGAGCATCGCGGAAGCCGCCCTGGCCGATTTCGGCGCCCTGCACCTGGAAAGCGACGTTAAAAACCTGAAGTTCAAGGCTTTTCTGATCCCTTCAGCCGATTCTACCGTAAAATCCATCAATAGCGCTCCCTTTCACGCTCCGTGGCGCGCTGTACTGCTCAGCAAAGACGCCGCCGGCATACTCGAATCGAAACTCATCCTCAATCTCAACGAACCCTGTAAGATCGAGGATGTATCGTGGATCAAACCGCAGAAATACGTGGGCGTGTGGTGGGAAATGCACGTGGGCCTGGCTACCTGGGATATGGAAGCCACCCAGGACATGATGGCCGCCACCGGTCGCGAGGTGAAAGGCCGGCACGGCGCCAATACCGGCAACGTGAAACGCTACATCGACTTTGCCGCCAAATACGGTTTCGACGGCGTACTGGTGGAAGGCTGGAATGTGGGCTGGAAAGATTGGTTCGGTAAATGGAAAGACGAAGTGTTCGATTTCGCCAAACCCTATCCCGATTTCGACATCGAAGAGCTGAGTCGCTACGCCCGTGAAAAAGGCGTGCGCATCATTGCCCACCACGAAACCTCGGGCGCTGTGACCAGCTACGAACGCCAGATGGACGCCGCCTATGCCTTTATGAATAAATATGGCCAGAACTCGGTGAAAACCGGCTACGTGGGCAAGATCATCCCCCGCGGCGAATGGCACGACGGCCAGTGGATGAACAACCACTACCTGCGCGTGGCCGAACGCACCGCAAAAAACCGCATCATGGTGGACATGCACGAGCCCGTGCGGCCCAGCGGCTGGCACCGCACCTGGCCTAACTGGCTGGCCAGCGAAGCCGCCCGCGGCCAGGAGTTCAACGCCTGGAGCAGTGGCAACCCGCCCGAACACGAATGTATCCTGCCCTTTACCCGCATCCTCGGCGGGCCGATGGACTATACCCCGGGCATTTTTGAAACCCGTATGAGCGCCTACGACCCTAAAAAAACGGAAGTGGTGCACACCACGGTAGCCAAACAACTGGCCCTGTATGTCACGCTGTACAGCCCCTTGCAAATGGCCGCCGACCTGCCGGAAAACTATGAAAAACGCCCCGACGTATTCCAGTTTATCCGCGACGTGCCGGTCGACTGGGACGACACCCGCGTACTGAACGCCGCCGTGGGCGATCACATCACCATCGCCCGCCGGCAAAAAGGCGCCCAAAACTGGTTTCTCGGCAGTATCACCGACGAAAATGCGCGGAATTTTACCGTGAAACTCGACTTTCTACCGGCAGGCAAAACGTACGAAGCCACGATCTACGCCGACGGCCCCGGCGCGCATTGGAAAGACAATCCTTACCCAGTCAGTATCAGCAAACGCACTGTTCGGAAAGGCGATGTACTGGATTTGCAACTGGCCGCCGGCGGGGGATGCGCCATAGCGTTCATGTTGAAATGAAAAATTTGTTGATTTGTTGATTTGTTGAT
>JAKLJF010000286.1 GCA_023151335.1 Thermoanaerobaculia bacterium
TAAAACAAGGCAAACATCACCAGTTGCAGCACCGTTCGGTTTGAGGATAGTACTGATGTCAAATTTTTCATGATGCGGATTGAAACTGTTTGTGAGCAGAAAGAAGAGAACCCCGGGTAGACGCGGTCGGGCGCGATTCGATTCGACGATACAAAAGTGCGGGGAGCCCCTGTGCCGGCAAAAATCAAATTTCAGGTTTTGTAGAGCAGTTTTTATTATTTCATTTGCCGGCAAAATTTGCTTTCAGAGAAATAAAGCACGGTTTTTGTATCGTTTTCAGATCTTGTTTGTAGACCAAAATTTATTTTTACGAATAGAAAAAACGTGGATCGGAACAACGTATATCGCCTGGTGCAGTCCCTGAGCGCGGTGGAACGCCGGGACGCGCGCCGCTTCCTCGAGTCTCCTTATTTCAATCTGCGCGCCGATCTGCTCCGGCTGTTCGATTTTTTTTGTGCCGGCAAAAAGGCGGATAAAGCCGGGGCATGGGCGGCCCTGCACCCCTCCGAGCCGTACGACGACACCCGCATGCGCCTGTTGATGAGTTACCTGAACCGGCTGCTGGAAACCTTCCTGCTGGTGCAGGATATGCCCGAAAAAGCCCCGGAAAGCCGCATCCGGCTGGCAGCCGCTTACCGGAACCGCGGACTGATGGAGCAATACGAACGCACCATGCGCGCCTTTGAGCGGGATTTGCATGCCCAACCCTGCCGCAACGAAAACTACTATGCCCTGCAGCGGCTCTACCAGTTCGAGCAACACGAAACCGCCCTGCGGAAAAATCCCGCTGAAACGGCGCCCCTGCGCGGGCTCGCGCGAAGCATCGACGCGCACTACCTGACCGCCCGCTTGCGCCTGATCTGTCTGGAGTTGTCGCAAAAAAACGTGTACCGCTCCGACTCGGAAGCAGCGTTGCACCGGAGCGTGATCGCTTTGGCAGAAGCGCCGGAGTGGGCAGAACAACCGGGCATTTCCACGTATCTGTCGGCCATACGAATGCTGCAACACGGCGACGACAGCGCGTACTACCACGCTTTTCTGAAAAAAATGGAGGCTACGCAAACCCTGTTCTCCGAAGTGGAACGGCGGGAGTTTTACCTGTTTGCCATCAACCACTGCATCCGGCGGGCCAACAGTGGCGCCCGGGAAATGGAGCACGAATTGCTGGACCTGTACCGCCGGGCACTGGATGCCGGCAGCCTGATCGGAAACGGCGTGCTCTCGCGTTTTACCTACCACAACATCGTAGCGTCCGGCTTGCGCTGCGGCGAACTGGACTGGGTCGAAAACTTTATCCACCGCTACAACCGGCACCTGGAGCGCCAATACCGCGAGAGCTCGCTGAGTTTCAACCTCGCCAGGTTGGAGTATGCCCGCCACCGCTTCGATTCGGTGCTGACGCTGCTGCAAAAAGCGAACTACAACGATCCCCTGCTCCACCTGGCTGCCAAAACCCTGTTGTTGAAAACCTATTTTGTGCTCGATGAATACGACCTGCTGCACTCGCACCTCGATGCCATGCGCAATTACATCCACCGCAAAAAGGTGCTGGGCTACCACCGGAAAAACTACCTGAACATCATCCGGTTCACGGAGCGGCTCCTGCAGCACAGCCACGACTCCAGGAAGCGCAAGGCGCTGCGCGCGGAAATTGAACGGGAACAGGTGCTCACGGAAAAAGAATGGCTGTTGGAACAACTTTGAGTAAAATGACAAACCACAGACTGGAAAGGCAGGGGCGATTTTTCGAGCGTTAATAATGCTTTCAAATAGTCTCGGCTTAGCCAGCACGATTGGGGCCGTCTTGAATCCAGCACGTCATTTTGAACGGTTAACCGTATACTTTCAGCACCCGCAAGGCCCGCAGCGTATTCCAACGGCTCGGTTGTCCGGGTTTTTCCATGTCAAAATGCACTGCGCCGGGGTGTTTGGCTTGCAGCGGCCACCTGCCGTCGGTTTTGCGTTTAGCGCACAGGAGTTGGAGCGCGTCGTCCATTCTTGGGTCGTAGGGCAATTTTGCCTTTTGAAAATAGTCCAGCGCCCGCAAAATGTCGTATCTCCAGCGGCTCGGCCAGGAGAGCCTGGTCATTTTGGGGTCAATGACGGCGCCGGTTTTGTCGGATTTGAACAGCCGGTGCATCAGGACGAATTCCTGTGAAGTGGCAGCGGCAGCGATTAGCTCCGGCAAGCGGTAGGTGTAGCCATTCAGTTGGTATTCCAGTATACCTTCCAGCACCGAAATGGTCGAGTGCAGCGAACTGTGCACACAACCCTGGCGGTTCGACTGGCAATTGAAACCGCCGTCTGCAACCCGTTGCGCAAGCAAAAAATCCACGATTGACCTCAAACCGGATTCTGCCGCGCCAAAATAGCAAGCGAAATTGAGGAACATCCCGTTCACACACACATCGCTCCGGCGGGTGGCGCCGATGGGCAGGATGCCGCCGTCCGGGCCTTTTTCGGTTTGCAGCACCAGTTCGATCGTTTGGCGGATTTCGGGTACGCCGGGTTCGATTTGCAGGTTTTTCAAATCGAGCAGGGTGTAATGCGTAGAAATCCATTTGGGTTGGTAGTAATCCTGCCCCCAGCCTCCATCCGGGTTTCTTTTTTCCAAAAACGCCCTGCCCCACCCCTCACTTTTGATGCGCCGTTGCAGTTTGGGCAAAACTGCACCCGCCAGGTCGCGGTGCGCCTGAAATTGGATGGCGACATCGCCTTCGAGCAGCCAGCTATAAATCGAATTGATTTCCATTGTTAAAAAGGAAAAATTAGGGGTGTTTTCGACTTTAAGAAAAAACCGGCATCATCGACAGGCCTGATTTTGAGGCGTATCGCAATTTTCTGTAGGATGAAAAAGCCAACACCGGGCGATTTTGGGAGCTTTTGACCATGCGTGTCCATGGTTTGTAAGGATTTGTGAATTCCCCCGTCGGCAAACCGTAAGCATGTGCGAAGCGTCAGTCAATCCAAGATACGCCCCCAATTTTTACAAGCTACTGCTTCAACCACTTATCCAATAATTCAGGCGCTTTAAAATCGGGCTTATCGTACCGGCAGGGTTCGTAGAAGGCATTTCGCAGTTCTTGTACGGCCGGGCGATAGTCGATGCCGGTGTCTTTAAAATGTTTTAATACCTCCAAAACAGCGCTTACTTCCGAATAAAACTGTCCGGCATAGAGGTTGTCTCTGTGATTGGCATCGCGTATGCCCCTCCGAATTTCCGCGGCCTGTACGAAAATGCCTTCGCTCACGGCATTAGCCAGAAGCGCTTTATTTTCCACCTCGTTGTGGGCTAAAAATCCCAATGCCTCGGGCGCCCAACGGGTAGTGAGCAGGCGGGCCAATTCTTCCTGCCAGTCGGGGCGCGACTTGATTTTGGCCAGGGCTTTTTCCCGTATGATGCGTTTTCGGGAAGCAGGGGTGTGTACGAGCAGCGAGCCCATTCCGGTCATTACATCGGTGCTGTCTATTCGTTGTACAAGGCCCTGTTCAAAACTGTCCAGTTCTCCCCGGTTGGCCAGCGCACTAAACGTTTGCATCTTACGCCCCGCGTAAAAGGTAATGACAGGGATAGATCCCACTACGAAGGTAACGATGGAGAGCCACCGGGGCAGGGCAGCAGGCAGGAACGCGCGCAGGCCGTCGTTGAGGTGAATAGCGCCCCAACCCAACAGCAGCAGGGGAAGCAGCACTACGCTGATTTTCCGAATGATGCCGCTGATACCGCTTCCCCCTCCGCCTGTTTCCGTGTAAAAGAAAAAGCCGGCAAGGGTAAGTAGAAATCCGCCGGTAGCGGTCAGGAATCGCATGGTGCTGCTGCTGCCCAGCCACGCAAATCCGCCCTTTTGCCCGATAATGGCCGCAACAATGGCCATGCATACGCAAAAGCCGGCAACCAGGATCAAAATGGCCCAGGCATGGCCTACCCCGGCATCGCCGCCGGGCATTTTTTTGAACAGCAGGTTGTAGAACAACCCGAAAAAAAAGAGCGTGGCAAGGCCGAGGAAGAAATTGCCGAGGAAAACCATAGTTTCGTTACCTGAATTCGTTTGTGGCGGAAAAACAAACCCAAAGATAGGAAAAGGCGGGCTGCGCCGGGCAGGTCAATGCCACCACCTATTCAGTCACTTCTTCAAACTCCGGGCAATCTACCTGCAAATCCTGCTTTTCCAACGGTTTACCGGGCATATTGCAGTAAAAACCAGTGGGGCGCTTTTCAAAAAAACAAACGTGCCACAATCCAAAAACGGCCCCCGCCCGTACATAGCATAAATCAATGTTCGCTAACCGGATGATTCGTTAGTATATGCTGCAACCAGGACAAAAATTCGTCAATCCCGCCACGGGCGAATGCGTGGAAATCATCGAAACCAGCCGTAAAACCGGCGGCAAACACATCAGTTTCCGCGCCACCCTGCCGCGGGGCAAGGGTTTTGAAGTGGAACATTTCCACGAGATCGCCGACGAGATCTTTACGGTTGAATCGGGTTGGCTCTCCTACAAACTCGACGGGCAAACGGGCAAAATCGGCCCGGGCGAGACGATCACCTTGCCGCGCAACCGCCCGCACGCGCACTGGAATGCCGATGCCGAAACCCTTATCGTCGTCGAGACCATCACGCCGGGCCACGATACCGATGGCTTCTTGGAAACGCTTTTTAGCCTTGCGGCAGCGGGCAAGCTGGACAAAAACGGCCAGCCGCCTTTCCTGCAAATCATGGTCTGGCTGACGGATTTAAAATCAAAGACTTACCTCGCGGCCCTCCCCAAGTGGGTGCAGCAAACCCTGGCGACCGTGCTTTCGCCGGTGGCCAGGGGCTTGGGGTACCGGGCGGTTTATGCCCCGTAATCATTCTTCTCATCATTCTGTTATGAAAAGCCTCTTATTCAGTTTCACATTCGCTGCCCTGGCATTTATGACCGCCTGCGGCGACCATTCTTCCACGATTATGAAGAAAACACCCGCCGCGGCCGACTCCCCCAAGCCGAAGCACTTCGTTTTTATCCCCGGCGCTTTTCATGCTGCCTGGTGCTGGTACAAGATGCAACCGCTGTTGAGCCAAAACGGCAACACCTCCGAGGCCGTTGACCTGCCCGGACATGGCTTGAACGCCGCGGCGGCCAACAGCGTCACCCTGGAATCTTATGTGGAGGCCGTGGGCAAGGTCCTGGACAAATACCGGGAACCCGTCATTCTGGTGGGACACAGCCGGGCGGGCATCGTGCTTTCGCAAGTGGCTGAACGGATGCCTGAAAAGAGCCTCCGCGCTGGTTTCCGGCCTGATCTTTAACGAAGCCGAAGGTTGGCACATTCCCAAAGCAGAAATATATCGCGAGGCGTTTTACCACGATTGCCCGGAGGCAGACGTGGCTTTGTGCAGCAGCCTGCTGTGCAAAGAACCCAACGCGCCCGTAGGCACGCCGCTGCAACTCAGCGCAGAACGTTTTGGCAGCGTGCCCAAAACCTACATTTTCACCTCGGAAGACAAGGCGATCACCTACGGTTTGCAGCAAAAAATGGTGGAAAGAGTACCCGTAAACCGCACCTATACCTTGCAAACCAGCCATTCGCCATTCCTTTCACGCCCTGGCGAACTGGCGGACCTTTTGCTAAATCTGTAATATCATGGACTTGCACCAAATCCGGAAACTGCAAAGGCTTTATTTTGAAATTACATAAACCTATGGTGTACCCACCCCTCTCACTGTCTCAAAAAATAAAAGGCACAGAGGTCCTCATCAATACTACCGACGGCACAAAACTATATACCCTTACAATGGGCGATGGCGAAAAAACCGTCGTCCTGGCACACGGCTACGGCTTCACGATGGACGAGTGGAACGTGGTCGCGCCCCGGTTGGTCGCTTCCGGCTGCCGGGTCATTTTATTCGACCAGCGCGGGCATGGTCGGTCCACTATCGGTAGCGGCGGTATCGGTTCAGCAGTTATGGCTGCCGATTATCGCGCGGTGTTGGAACATTACGACGTGCGCCGCGCCACCCTGGTCGGCCACTCCATGGGCGGCTTTTTGGCTATTAAAACCCTGCTGACTTATTCCGAACTGATGCCGGGGCGGGTTGACCGCCTGGTACTCGTGGCGAGTTTCGCGGGCGACATCAACAAAAAGAATTTCCAAAACCGCCTGCAAATCCCCCTGCTGCGTTCGGGCATTTTGATGCGGCTGATCAAAATCAGGTTCACCGGCAACGCGTTTGCCCGCTCGCTCATGGGCGAAAACCCCGACCCCGAAGTAATGCGGGCCGTGCTCGCCCTGTTTAAGGCGCAAAACCACCGCGCCCTGCTGCCCATCCTGGCGGCTTTTGGCAAAGAGTCGTACTACGATCAATTGCACCACATCTCCATTCCCTGCTCCATCCTGACCGGCTCGAAAGATAAGACTGCCCCACCTTTTCACGCGGAGGATTTGGCCCGTTTGATCCCCAATGCCCGGAAAATAACCGTTCCCGGCAAAGGCCACCCGCTCAACTGGGAAGCGCCGGAGGCGATTTGTGAGGCGGTTCTCCTGAAATAAACGTCCAAATACGAGTGTGTCAAATTTTCGGTTTCTTCCAATTCAACCGGAATACCAGTCCGCCCATGTCCCCACTCTGTATTTCCAGCCGCTCGCCGTCTATCTTATAAGTCTGGCTCTTTTC
>JAKLJF010000287.1 GCA_023151335.1 Thermoanaerobaculia bacterium
GACAGCGTCCGGGCGTTGATCAGATCGACGGGCGTGAACACCTCGTTGTCGCGTACGTTCATCCGTTCACGGATGGTACGCGCCATACGGGCCAAACCGACGCCGAATTGGGCGTAGAGTTGTTCGCCCACGGTACGCACCCGGCGGTTCGACAGGTGATCGATATCATCGATCTCCGCTTTGTTGTTGATCAGGCTCACGATATAGCGGACGATCGCGATAATGTCTTCCTTGGTCAGTACCAGGTTGTTATCATCGATGTCGAGCTGGAGTTTGCGATTGATCTTAAAGCGGCCTACTTCACCGAGGTTGTAGCGTTTGTCGGAGAAAAACAGCTTCTCAATGATCCCGCGGGCCGTTTCATCATCTGGCGGATCGGAGCCCCGCAGCTGGCGGTATATGTAGGTCACGGCCTCGAGTTCGCTCGAAGTCGGGTCTTTTTGCAGGGTATTGTAGATAATGGAGAAGTCCTCATCCACATCCGTACGCTGAAGGATGACGGTGGTTGAACCGGCGTCGAGGATCAGTTCGATATTTTCCTCGTTGAGCTCGGTGTCGCGTTCGAGGATCACCTCGTTACGCGGGATAGTGACCACCTCGCCGGTGTCCTCGTCCACGAAGTCTTCCGTCCAGCTTTTCAGCACGCGGGCAGCGAGTTTGCGGCCGACGGAGGCTTCCAGATTTTCCCGGGTGCAGGCGATTTCATCGGCCAGGTTGAAAAGGTCGAGAATCGCTTTGTCGGTATCGAATCCGATAGCGCGGAGCAGCGTGGTGACGGGAAACTTCTTTTTCCGGTCGATGTAGGCGTACATGACCAGGTTGATATCGGTGGCAAACTCCATCCAGGCGCCTTTGAAGGGGATGACCCGGGCGCTGTAGATTTTGGTTCCGTTCGGGTGAAAACTTTGTCCGAAAAACACCCCGGGAGAACGGTGCAGCTGCGACACGATCACGCGTTCGGCGCCGTTGATCACAAAGGTGCCTTTAGGCGTCATGTACGGAATATTGCCGAGGAACACGTCCTGCACGATGGTCTGGAAGTCGATGTGTTCTTCGTCGTTACAGGACAGGCGCAGTTTTGCTTTCAGCGGAACGGAATAGGTCAGACCCCGTTGCATACACTCGTCGATGGAGTAACGGGGCGGATCGACGAAATAGTCGAGGAATTCCAGGTTAAAAATGTTCCGCGCATCGGTGATCGGGAAATTTTCCTTAAACACCTTGTAAAGACCTTCCGCCGCGCGGTTTTCCGGCGTCGTTTCCAGCTGGAAAAATTCCTGGAACGATTTGAGTTGAATTTCAAGGAGGTCTGGGTAGTGGCCGGCGAGGCGGATTTTGCCGAAATTAACGCGATCCTGAACGCCGGTTTTGGGAATAACCCCGGTTGTAGTGCCGTTATTGGTCATCTTTACGCAAAGTGTGCTGGTGTGCTGATTTGCAGTTCAGCCAAGACTTTTTTGGCTGGAAATAATGGCGGGCGGGAATGATAAACTGTTAAAACGCAAAATGCAGGGAAAAAGTTTATAATTACCGCACCGTTACAGACAACGATAGGCTTAACGCGATCCCGGGATCGGGAGGCGCGTTAAGCCCAATCGTTTATAAAAAAAAGATAAAAGAGTTGCCGGACATAATGTCGAGTTAGTAAGTCAGTGGTTGCGCTCGCGATAATTCGCGGGCGTAATAAATCCGTTTAACCGGATTTCCCCCCGCTTACTTCACTTCGATCACTGCGCCTGCGCCTTCCAGAGTGGTTTTGATCGATTCTGCCTCGGCTTTGCTGATGCCGGACTTCAGCGGGCTGGGAGCGCCGTCAACGAGGTCTTTCGCCTCTTTCAGGCCCAGGCCGAGCAGGTTTTTCACCTCTTTCACGACGTTGAGTTTGTTGGCGCCGGCATCTTTCAGGATCACGTCGAATTCCGTTTTTTCAGCGGGCGCAGCTTCACCGCCGCCACCTGCAGCAGGGGCAGCAGCCACGGCAACTGCCGAAGCAGCCGGCTCAATTCCGTAGTCGTCCTTCAGAATAGCAGCCAGTTCGTTGGCCTCTTTTATGGTCAGGTTTACCAATTGTTCGGCAAGTGCTTTCAAATCTGCCATTTCGATAATAATTTAAAAATGTTTTGCGAAAATGATGTGTGAAGGCTCAGGGGTTGAAAGGTTTCTGGTTTGAAGGTTTGAGGGTTAATCGCATGTATGGTGCGTACTTGGAAGCCTTATCTTAGTTAGGAGTTATAAGTTATGCGTTATGACCTAACGCGATATAACTCATAACTCATAACTCACTACCGCTCTTCGAGCGTTTTGACGATACCCGCCAGTTTGCCACCGGTAGCCTTCAACTGGCTGGCCAGGCGGCGACCCGGCGACTGGAGCAAGCCGATGATTTCACCGACCATTTCCTCTTTCGTTTTGAGTTGTGTCAGCGCTTTCAGCTGATCGTCGCCCATAAAGACCGCCGAATCGATGTACGCGGCTTTTAGCAACGGACGTTCTTCGGATTTACGGAATTCTTCGATCAACTGTGCCGGCGCTTTCGGGTTGGACGAGATCAGGATTGTCGTCGGGCCATGCAGGGCGCCGAACAAACCTTTATAGCCTTTCGATTCCGGTTCGTTTTCCAGGGCTTTCTGGATCAGGGTATTTTTAGCCACCTTGATCTTGATCCCTTTCTCAAAACACATCCGGCGGAGCTTGTTGATTTTAGCCACCGTCAGCGTGGAGGAATCGGCCAGGTAGAAAAACGGAGCGCCGCCCAGTTCTTCCTTGAGTTCCGCAATCGCTGCGGCTTTATCTTCTCTGGTCATTTCTGTTATGTTGAAATGTTGAGTGTTGAAGGTTGGGTTGATTTGTTGATTTGTTGATTTGTTGATTTGGCAGTCGCATCAACGCATCAACGGATAAACAAATCAACAATTCAGACTTTGATGGATTTCGGATCCACGGCAATACCGGGGCTCATCGTACTGGCCACGGAAACCGACTTCATGTAGATACCTTTTGCACTGGAAGGTTTCATCCGCACAAGGGTAGCGATGAGTTCGTGCGCGTTATCGGTCAGCTGTGCCGGCGAAAAGGATACCCGTCCGACAGAAGCATGAACGATACCGAATTTATCTACACGGAAAGCGATTTTACCTTTTTTGACCTCTTGCACGGCGGCCGCAATATCGTTGGTCACGGTGCCGGTTTTAGGGTTGGGCATCAGTCCGCGCGGACCAAGGATACGGGCGACTTTACCCAGTTGGGCCATTACATTGGGCGTAGCGATAATTACGTCGACATCCATCCAGCCTTCGGTTACTTTCTGGATGTAATCCTCCAGACCGACGAAATCGGCGCCGGCGGCCTGAGCCTCGGCTTGTTTGTCGGGGGTACAGAAAACCAGCACCCGCTTGGTTTTACCCGTGCCATGCGGCAGGGATACCGTTCCGCGCAGCGCCTGATCGGCTTTACGCGGGTCGACACCCAGGCGCACATGCACGTCTACCGAAGCGTCGAATTTGGTCGTGTTGACTTCTTTAACCAGGCCCATCGCTTCATTCAGCGAGTAAAGCTTGTTTTTGTCCACTTTCGACTCAACGGCTTTGCGTTTTTTTGTCAGTTGTGCCATTTAAAAAAATATTTAAGGTTCAACGTTCCGGGTTGGGCCGAAACTCCCTTGTTCATTGAGTGATTGGGTGATTGAGTGATTGAGCGATTTTTCTTTAATCACTCAATCACTCAATCACTCAATCACTCAATGTTAAGCCCAAGGCGGTGTGCCTTCCACGGTAATACCCATGCTGCGGGCGGTGCCGGCCACCATTTTCATGGCGGATTCGACGGTGAAGCAGTTCAGATCGGGCATTTTGTTTTCAGCGATAGCCTTGACCTGTTCCCAGGTGACGGAGCCTACTTTTTTACGGTTGGGTTCGGCAGAACCTTGTCCGGGTTGCAATTTGGCGGCTTCAAACAGTTGGATAGCGGCCGGCGGGGTTTTGATGACAAAGTCAAAGGTTTTGTCTTTGTACACCTGAATGATCACCGGCAGTACCTTGCCCATCTGCTCCTGCGTTTGGGCGTTGAAACGTTTGCAGAACTCCATGATGTTGACGCCTTTGGAACCGAGCGCCGGACCGATCGGGGGCGCAGGGTTGGCCTGACCGCCTTTCACCTGGAGTTTGATATAAACATCTACTTCTTTTGCCATTATGTCAGAATCTTAAAAACTATCAGACTACTGATTAAGAATAAATTATAGAAACCGTTGGGTGTTTGTCGAAGGAAGCGTGTCCGGGAGAAGCGGACTGCGACAAGCGCCTAACCGATTTTTTCCACCTGCATAAAGTTGAGTTCCATTTCGGTACCGCGACCGAATATTTTCACCACCACTTTCAGTTTTTTCTTTTCTTCGTTCACCTCCTGGATGTCACCGATAAAATCGGCGAAGGCGCCGTCGATAATTTTAACGGTTTCGCCAACGAGGAAGGGTTCCACCATCGTTTCGCCTGCTTCGCTGCTGTCGTCCACTTTACCCAAAAGGCGGTTTGCCTCGTTTTGGGTCATGGGAATAGGGGTTTCTTTACCCAGAAAATGGATGACGTTGGGGATATCGCTGATTATTTTGGCTACGTCGCCGTTGAGTTTATTGCCGTAGGCTTCGATCAGGATATAACCTGGCAGCAGGTTGCGTTCCTGTACCACCTTTTTGCCACTACGGATTTTATAAACCTTTTCAGTAGGTACGATTACCTGAAAAATAAAATCCTTCCAGTTGGAGCGTTCGACCTCCAGGTCAATACGTTCCTTGATCTTCTTCTCCTTGCCACTGATGACCCGGAGCGAATACCATTTTTTTTCTTCAACGTCCGATGCTTTCGCTTTTTCTTTCTCTTTATTCATGTCGGTTGGGAAGGACTTGGCTGATACTGAAGGCGGCCTGGATGAGTTTACAATACGTCGTAGATACTTTTAAACGTCAGGCTGCACAGTACATCCATAATAAATACGATCAGGGCCAGTAAACCGGAAGTTACCAACACGACGATTGTGCTTTCCTGTAACTGCGCCATGGTTGGCCAGTTAACGTTTTTGACCAGTTCGTGGTAGCTTTCTTTGAGATAAAGTGTCAACTTATCCATGCATTTATGATCGTTGTTGATTAGCGGCCTTTTTTCGTGAAAAAAGTTCGTTGTGCGCTTGGCGCGCACAACGAACCTCTCTCATGCAGACAAGGTGATATTTTTGTGTTTGGCAGGGGCAGCAGGGCTCGAACCCGCAGCCTGCGGTTTTGGAGACCGCCACTCTACCAATTGAGCTATGCCCCTTTTTTATTGAGTGATTGAGTGATTGAGTGATTGAGTGATTGAGCGATTTTTTTAATCACTCAATCACTCAATCGCTCAATCGCTCAATGGTATTAATCCAGAATCTCCGTTACCTGACCGGCGCCTACCGTACGGCCACCTTCGCGGATAGCGAAGCGCAGGCCTTTTTCAAGGGCGATCGTGCTGAGGAGTTTCACTTCGAGTTCGATGTTATCGCCCGGCATCACCATTTCCACGTTCGCCGGCAGTTTTACGTCGCCGGTTACGTCGGTGGTACGGAAGTAGAATTGCGGGCGGTAGCCGTTGAAGAACGGCGTGTGACGGCCGCCTTCTTCTTTCGACAGGACGTACACCGAGCACTTAAAGTGTTTGTGCGGTTTTACGCTGCCCGGTTTGCAGATAACCATGCCGCGGCGGATCTGGTCTTTTTCAATACCGCGGAGCAACAGACCGGCGTTGTCGCCTGCTTCGCCGCGCTCCAGGATTTTGCGGAACATTTCCACACCCGTGATGGTCGAAGTCAGCGGCTTTTCGCCTTCTTTCATCATACCCACGATCTCAACAGCGTCGCCGGTGTTGATCACGCCGCGCTCGATACGGCCCGTGGCAACAGTGCCGCGGCCCGTGATGGTGAACACGTCTTCCACCGGCATCAGGAACGGCTTGTCGGTTTCGCGCACCGGTTCCGGAATATCGTTGTCGCAGGCGTCCATCAGTTCGACGATCTTAGCCGTGTATTTGGCATCGCCTTCCAGTGCTTTGAGGGCGGAACCCTGGATAACGGAAGCGTTGTCGCCGTCGAAGCCGTAGGAGCTCAGCAGCTCGCGCACTTCCATGTCAACCAGTTCGAGCATTTCGGCGTCGTCCACAAGGTCGACTTTGTTCATGAACACCACGATTTTGGGTACGCCTACCTGACGGGCGAGCAGGATGTGCTCACGCGTTTGTGGCATAGGGCCGTCGGTGGCGGCTACCACCAGAATGGCGCCGTCCATCTGAGCGGCGCCGGTGATCATGTTTTTCACATAGTCGGCGTGACCCGGGCAGTCCACGTGTGCATAGTGGCGGTTTGCCGTTTCATATTCTACGTGGGCTGTATTGATCGTGATGCCACGTTCTTTTTCTTCGGGAGCGGCGTCAATGGAGTCGTAGCTCGTTTTTTTGGCCAGACCTTTTTCAGCCAGAACATAAGTGATGGCGGCCGTCAGGGTGGTCTTACCGTGGTCAACGTGACCGATCGTTCCAATATTTACGTGCGGCTTCGAACGTACAAATGTCTCTTTTGCCATTGGTTTAGACTAAAAATTTGTTGATGTGATAATGAGTTAAT
>JAKLJF010000288.1 GCA_023151335.1 Thermoanaerobaculia bacterium
TTTTGCCCAAACCGATTCGGAATGGATGAATTCTGACATATGCCATATATTTAGCGGTATAAAGGTTTGCTTCTTTTATTGTCTGCAAACTTAAATCCACAAACCATGCAGCGAAAACTCCTCCTCTTTTTTTTCGGATTCTTTTATTGGACTACCATTCACGCTCAGCGCACCGTCATTGGTACCGTCACCGACCCGCAAGGCGAACCCGTGGTGGGCGCTACCGTGACGATGAAAGGCGCCGCCGGCGGAGCCATAACCGACACACGCGGGCGTTTTTCGCTGCAGATGCCCGAGGGCGTGAACACGCTCGTCGTTCGCTGCACAGGCTACGCCGTACAGGAAGTGACCGCGGAGCCGGGCGTGCCCGCTGATATCCGGCTGACGCAGGAAGGGGTACAACTGCCGGAAACGGTGATCACGGCGCTGAATATTCCGCGGGAAGAACGCACCATTTCGGCCGCGGTGCAAACCATCAGCGGCGAACAGATCAACGCTATCCGGCCGCTGGATTTGAACGCCGCCCTGGCCGGAAAACTGGCAGGAGTGCAGGTGCGCGGGCAATCGGGGATATTTCTGGATGGGCGTTTTTCCACGCTTCGTGTGCGGGGCGAAGGGGCTTTCTTTGCATCAGGCGGGCCGATATATGTCATCGATGGAACCGTTTCCTCCTGGCTGGATGTTCCAATGGACGATATTGAGTCGATCTCCTTGTTAAAAGGACCGAATGCAACCTCCCTGTACGGCGCCGACGGCGCAGGAGGCGTACTAATGATTACGACCAAAAAAGCGAAAGCCGGCAGTAGCGGCATTGTATTTAACCAGAGCACTTCCGCGGATCGGGTGTACGTGCTCCCCGAGTATCAAAACCTCTATGCCGGCGGCGCTGTCGCCAATCTGATTCCGTTTGTTTGGGAGTCATACATGCCGGAATCCTGGAAAGTTTTCGAAGGAAAATACTACCACGATTATGCCAACGATGCCAGTTGGGGCCCCCGGATGGAAGGGCAGGAGTATATTCCCTGGTACGCCTGGTATGAAGGAACGCCCTATTTTGGCAAAACAACCCAACTCAAGCCTCAGCCCGATAACGTCCGGGATTTTTACGCCACAGGCATCATTGCCAACACCAGCCTGAGTTTTTACCACGGCGCACGGGGCATTTCCAATACCGTCACTTTTGCGCACAATCACCGCGGCGGTCTGCTACCCAATTCGGATCAAAATTATTTCTACCTGACCCTGCGCCCTTCCTTTGATCTGGGGAAATATTTTACTCTTTTCGCCAACCTCAATTTTAACGATGTGAAATCAAAAGGGGTTTACGAAGATACCTACGCCAACCATAGTTCAGGCAATTTCAATGCCTGGTTCCACCGACACCTCGACATGAACATCATCCGGGAATTGCAGGGATTGACAACCCCCGACGGTGTGCTGGCCAGTTGGAACCACGGCAACCCGCAAGCCTATCAGAAAAGCCCGAAGCATTTTTACGGCGCGAGTTACTGGTACAATTTCTACGATTTTTTCAAGAGCCGCACTGCCGAAAACGGCGGGCGTTATTTCAACGGCGATATCAACCTGGTCTTTCGTGCCGATAAACATTTTCAGGTGAAAGGAACCTACCGCAGGCTGCAACAGCATTATTATTCGGAACGGAAGTTTTCCAATGCTTTGGAAAACAGCACGGTAAACAACCTCGGCGGATACCTTGATTACCGCTCCCGTTATTCACTTTATTCTTCGACTTCCCTGCTTGAGTACACGGAAGTGCTGATTTCCTACAACAACCGCTGGCAGCACTTTTCCGTCGATGCCAATGCCGGCGCCAATTTCCGGCGGCAACGCGGCGAATCTACTTCGGGCTCTACCAACGGCGGCCTGGTAGAACCGGATATCTATGCCTTTGACAACTCCGTTAATCCACCCGATTTTAGCGTATACAAAGATCCCGGCAAAACGGATACCCGTACGATTTTTATCCGGGGTGCACTGGGCTACAGGGATTTGATTTATGTGGATTGGTCGCTGCGCAAAGACTGGTTTGCCTACTTGGTGAAAGGCCGGAATACCTACGAATACCCTTCGGCCGGCCTCTCCTTTATCGTCAGCGAACTCCTTCCGCGCGATCGTGTAATATCATACGCCAAACTGCGCTTCAACTGGGGCAGAGTCGGGAACCTTGTAGCCGTCAACGACATTCCGCTTTATACGACTTTGGGCAGGGGTATTTTCAATGGAAAAGAAGTAAGTACTATTGCCGACGTCCAGGTAGAGCCGAGTCTCAAGCCTTCGGTCACCAATAGCGCCGAGGGCGGCTTCGATTTAAAACTGTTCAAAAACCGCTTTGGCGCCGCCCTGACTTTTTACCGGCAGGTAAAAACCAATGAGACCCTGACCGTACCCGTCAGCGGCGCCAGCGGCTACACCGCCAAGCGCATCAACACAGGGAAGATAGTGCGTTCGGGCCTGGAGTTTACGTTTAACGCCACACCGCTGCAAAGCCGGCAGTTCCAATGGATGATTGCCCTGAACGGCGCACCAAAGGCAAAAAACCAGATCGAAGAACTGGCGCCCGGTATCGAGGCGCTGACTATCGGATTTTCGTCGTTTTCCAACTCTGCCGGTGTTACCCTGGTGCAAAAAGAAGGCGAATCCTGGGGGCAACTCCGGGGCGGAGGTATTCAAACGCTCGACGGCCAGCCCGTGGTGGATGAAAACGGGTTATACGTTCGGGAACCCAATAAAAATTTCGGCAGCGTAATACCCGATTTTACGGGAGGGATGCAAAACAACCTGCGGTACGGCCCATTTGAATTTTACTGCAATATCGATTTTCAATCGGGCGGGAAATATTTCTCCCTAACGGAGTTATGGGGGAATTACTCCGGCATATTCGCGTCCACGGCCGCTGTCAACGATCGCGGCAAAAACGTGCGTGACCCGGTAAGCGACGGCGGCGGCGTGCGTGTGACCGGCGTATTGGCCGACGGTACGCCCGTGGACCGCTATGTGGAAGCATACCCGTATTTCCACCAGTTCCGAAACCGGGGCATTGCCGAACCCTACATACACTCCCTTTCTTTTGTAAAACTGCGCGAGATCAGCCTGCGCTACACCCTGCCCTTGAAAAAATGGGGCTGGAAGCGCGTACACGAGCTTTCCGTGGCCGCGGTAGCCCAAAACCCCTGGTTGATTTATGCCGGATACCGAGACTTCGATCCCTCTGAAATCGCCTTTGCCTACGGTGAAAACGGCCAGTTTCCAAGTATGCGCTCCTTTGGATTCAACCTCCGGTTCAAACTTTAAAACTGCACCGCTATGAAAAATATCGTTTTTCTGCTGCCGCGCACGATTTGCATTGCCGTCCTGTTTGCATCCTGTCATTGGGACGATATCGGCGAACCGGACACCGAGATCAAACCCGGTACCGCCACTTTACCGGTGACCGCCCATTTACTGACCAATGCCCAGGCGCAAATGCTCCGGGCCGATGCCATAAGCGGGTTGTATTGCCAGTATTTTACGCGTGTGCAATATACCGACCTGGCTTTGTATGCTTACTTCAACCGTGAATGGAGCGATGTGTATGCCGGGCCTTTGCTCGATCTGGAAACCATTATCAAACTGAACACTGATGTGGAAACCCGCGACCGGGTACTCGCTTCCGGTTCCAACAACAATCAGCTCGCCGCTGCCCGAATCCTGAAAGTGTACTATATGGCGCAGCTAACGGATACCTACGGCGATATTCCCTATTCGGAAGCTTTGAAAGGCAATCTGGCCCCCGGGTACGACCCGCAGGCGGAAGTTTACCGATCTTTGCTTACAGAACTGAAAGAAGCAGTCGAACAATTCGACAACGGCCCGGCGCCCGAAGGCGATGTGCTCTGGAACGGACGCATTGAAGCCTGGCAAAAATTTGCCAATTCCCTGAGACTGATCCTGGCCTTGCGCATTTCAAAAGCCGACCCTTCGCTCGCGATGGCGGAATGTAACGCGGCCTTGCAAGCGGAAGGAGGCCTGATAGAGAACCCGGAAGACGCCGTGATCTTATTTCCCGACGGGTTGAGCAATTTCGTCAATCCCTGGCCTAACGTCTCCGGCTTCGATTTTTATGCTATCAGCAAAACGATCGTGGACATTATGGATGGTTCCGTGCCCGATCCGCGTCTCTCTTGTTTCGGACTGCCCAACGACCAGGGAAAGGTGATCGGCGTGCCCTACGGATTGACCAACGATTCCGTGGCGGCATTCACGCTCCAGCATCCCGATTGGTCGTACATATTCAGCGATGGCTGGTATGGTTCGACTATCCCGTTCTTTGTCCTGACGCCGGCCCACGTATACCTTGCCCGCGCCGAGGCCGCCCAACGCGGTTGGACCAGTGAAGATGCGGAAACCTTATACCGTGCCGGTATCCGGACATCATGGGAACAATGGAAGGTATTCGATCAAAACCTTTTCGATGCCTATATGGATCGCGCGGATGTATCGCTGGCAGGAGGCGATGCGCTGCAAAGAATTGGCACACAGCGCTGGATCGCGTATTTCCCCGACGGCCTGCAAGGCTGGTGCGAGTGGCGGCGAACCGGCTTTCCGGCGCTACAACCCACACCCTGGGCTTTGAACGTAAGCGGCCAGATACCCCGCCGGTACATTTACCCCAACTCGGAACAAAATCTGAACCGGGCAGCATACGAGGCTGCCATCGCGCGTATGGGCGGCGGCCGCGACGATGTAAGGATGTGGTGGGATAAATAAACTCTAAGCAGGTTGATTTTAAAATAAATATCCCGCAGGGCTGGGCGAGCTAGACTCTGTGATTCCGCTCATTCATTGCAAAATATCTAAACCGATGAAAAAGACTATCCGATATATTATATCAGGCGCTTTTTTGCTTATCTGTTTATCTGTGCAATCACAGGTAAATGATATCCGATATTACCGCCACCGGGCCGATAGTTTAATTGGAGTACTTGAACGACCCGATCTACCAAGGGATACGGCTTATTGGGCCATGCTGTTGGACAGTTTATCCTGGACCATCTATAACCTAGAAACTGCGATTTGCAGCCGAGAACAGGTACATGGATACTGGGATGGATGGCCGCAACACTTTGATTCGCTAAATGCTAAGAAGTTGGTACAAATAGCGTCAGTCATTGTTCCGTATGAGGACAAACAAGATGAATTGAATGCTAAAAAATTGGGCTTTCTGCACCCGCTGTATTACCAGTACGCCATTTGGCAAGGCACGATATATTTTGAATCGCGCTGGCAAAAATTGCCTCAACGTATCACGCAAGTTGCCGACGCATTCATTCAAACAGTGGAAAGATTGAAGGCCGAAAGCGACAGTGCACGCATCGTTTCTCTGATAGACAGTCTTTGGTCTTTCACTGGATTTATTCGAAATCATTATGGTGGAACTATTTATGACACCTTGTCTGGCCCTGTTATGCTAAAAACAAAAGCATTGACTGAGAAAAAACTGGGGAAGACGCCCTTGGCATATCGCTCTATTCTCTTCGAAACAATAAATCTGTCGGATGCTGATCTTGCACGGGCGGAAGCAGTGCTAACCAAATCCCTTTGGCAATACAAATCCGCAGGTTTAGAAAACACATGGCTTCCGTATAAAAAATCTGCCTGTGCTTTGATTGCGCTTTATAAAAAAGCAGGCCGTTATAGCGATTGGGCAACTGTTCTGGACGATCTTTACGAGGCAACCAAAATATACAATCCGCAGGGGTTGATGGCCCAAGACATGGTCGGTATCGAAGACTTTACCGACTGGCAGGATTTTGCCTCAAATTTCCATCAACTCGGCAGGATGTTCGCTCAAAAAGTTTATAACTATGAGAAATCTATTGAATACTATGAAAAATCGCTTGAGGTGACGAATCGGTACGGTGGCAATCAACCGGTCGCTGAATCTTACAAAAACAGTTCGGAGTTTCAATTAGCCTGGGCTTACCATTCGATGGATCGGATTGACCTGGCTGATCCGATCTTTGAAAAAAACTTAAACAATGGAAACAGGTTGAGCGAGGTTGCTGACTATTATCTGGCAACTCAACGTCCGCGTAAGGCGGAAATTTGCCTGCTAAAATCGTTAAAAAAATCCCAGCCGGCATCGGCCCAGTTTTTATGGCAATTGAAAAGATTGGCCTGGGTGTACAAAACCGACGCTCAGTTTGAAAAAGCGGATTCTGTTTTGATTGAAATTATTTCAAATATAGAAAAACAGCATAAAACAGAAAGCAGAATTTACTGTATGGCCCTAAGGGATTTGGGTTTAGTGCGGTCTAACCAGGGAAATTTCAGGGAGGCAGAAACCTATCTCCTGCAAGCCGCGGAATCCCTTAAAAAAAAGTTGGAGGGTAAATCGATTACGCCGCGACAATTTGGGAGCGGTTGGGAAGAAGGCAATCATCCGGATTATGCCGAATGTTTAAACTCTCTGGGAATTTTCTATAACACCTTGGGACAGTTTCAGAAAGCGGAACAATGTTACTTTACGGCTTTGGATATCCACCGGGAAATTCACCGGCAGGGCACTTTTTCACAGGACCGCGACATTGCCTTGCTACTGAACAATTTGGGCGTTACCTACT
>JAKLJF010000289.1:0-242 GCA_023151335.1 Thermoanaerobaculia bacterium
CGCCCATTTGGCTGGAAAGCGGCAATATCAAGGTGAAATTTCCCAATACTTGCTGCCCGCCGCCATCGTCGCCGCCTCTTTCCCTAAAGAACCAACTGCAACATCACCCTTTTCATGCCAAAACTTTGTTAAATCAGGCGCAATCTATGAACGACGACGTGCCGCCGGAATTCCGCTATGTGGTCAGAATACCCAAGCTCGGTATATCCGGGCAACACGGCCTTCCGGGTTATTCCAGCAAA
>JAKLJF010000289.1:252-6595 GCA_023151335.1 Thermoanaerobaculia bacterium
CTGTTACCACCGCCATGTCAGCTTTTTTCAACTTTCTATTCGGTCGCAACCTGTCCCTTTTCCTGTTGCTGCTCGCCGGCATCCCCGCCCGCGCCCAATGGACGCCCCTCAGCACCGGCTCTGCCTACAACCAGTACGACATCTTCGCCCTCGACGCCCAACGCGTATTCGTGGGCGGCGTGGACGCGCTGATGAAAAGCGCCAACGGCGGCCAAAGCTGGACCGCCCTGCAACTGCTGGATGAAAGCAACACGCCCATCTTTAATTCAACGCTCCAGGCCATCCATTTTTTCGATGAAAATACGGGCGTGGCCACGGGTTTTATCCTCACGGGCAATGTGGAAGCCATCTTGCGCACCACCGACGGCGGGCAGCACTGGAAAATAGTGCATACACAAACGGGTGGCACGGCGCCCAGGTTCCTGACGGACTTCAGTTTTCCCACACCCGATATAGGTTATGCCTGCGGCAACCGGGGCGTTATTTTGAAAACCGAAAATGCGGGTCTGAGTTGGACGCCCGTGCAGTTGCCCAGCTCGAGCGGCACTTACAGCGGTATATTTTTCACCGACCCGGTAAACGGTTATATCGCCGGCTCTGGAAAAATACTGCGAACGGTGAACGGCGGAGAAACCTGGACCACGCAATTTTTTACCGGAAAAAATTTTAATGCCGTTCATTTCCCTTCCGCTTCCAGGGGTTATGTCGTGGGAGAAAGCGGTATTATGGCCACTACGAACGGTGGAAACACCTGGACGGCGCCGGTGGCGCAACCGTTACATGCAGGCGCGCTGACCGACGTATTCTTTTTAAACGACACCGTCGGTTTCACCCTCGATGCCGGCGGGAAAGTGTACAAAACGCAAAACGGCGGCCTGTTGTGGGAAAAAACGGCGCTGACCGACCCGACGACCTGCCGGCGTTTTTTCTTTCAGAACGCCAACAACGCCTGGGTGGTGGGCGACCAGGGAAAGGTGTGGAAAACCACCAACGGCGGCGGCGCCTATGCGCCCATAGCCGGTTTTTCCGGTTATGCCATCTGTGCCAACATACCTTACGCTTTTACCAATCTCACCACGCCGGCGCCCCATTATACGTACGATTGGCAAGTGAATGGAGTCACGGTATCCACGGATGTTCACACCACCATCACGTTGCCCGCACCCGGCGCTGCCTATCAGTTGAGCCTCATTGTCAGCAACGGAATAACCGCGGATACCGCCACCCAACAGTTTCAAATTGAAGCCCCCTATCCGTATCCCACCGGCAATCTCCGCATCACGCCCACCCTACCCTGCGCGGGCGCAATGGCAACCTTACAATACGATTCCGCTTGGATCGGGCAGAATTACCGCTTGTACAGGAATGGGGCCTTGGTTATTTCCAACTGGGTGTCGACTTGGGGCGATCCCCTGACCAGTACGCAAAGTATACCCAACGACCCGGTTACCTTTGTCATCACCACCACTTTTTTCGACGGCTGCAACACCACCCTTTTCGCCGATACCCTGCATATCGTGCCGGCCCAGAATGCCAATGCCGTACAGGTTAGCGCCGACAAAACCCAGCTCTGTCCCGGCGATTCTACCCTGATCCGCATATCGCCCGTCACGCAGCCGGGGAATTATTACCGGGTAACGGTCAACGGTTCGGGCAAGGTATTGGGCACTTTACCCGGCAACGGCGGCGAGCTGACGTTTCCGACCGGGCCGGTCGGCAACGGCGTCAGTTCGGTGAATTTACAGGTTTTCAATCCCGACGCCGGCTGCAACAGTTCTAAAAACGTTACCCTTTTTACGGTGAAATCAGTGCTGGCTTCCACCTATCCCGGCCATCAGATATTGACCGGCCAGCCGCTTACGCTGGAGAACTACTCGCAAAACAGCGTGTCCTGGCGCTGGTATTTCGGCCCGGACGCCGATCCCGCGGAGAGCGACCAAAAAACGCCCACCGTCACTTATTCGACCGAAGGGATGCACCCCTTTTTGCTGGAAGCCACGGCGGCCGGCGGCTGCGTGGATTCGTTTACAGGTTATATCGAAACGTATAAACCGGCCGACTGGAATACAAACGGCGTGTTTTGCGCGGAACAAGCGCCCGAAGTGCCCCATTTTTTCTGGTACCTCGATCCCCGCATCCGCGACGCGCAATCCGACCCCGCGGGCAATTTTTACCTGGCGGGATTTGTCGATACCGCCACCCAAAACTTGCACGAATACGGCATCGTCCGGAAAATGGACGCGGCAGGAAATGTACTGTGGGAAAAACGTTTTATCCCCAACTTTTGGGTCGAATTTGAGGCCGGCGGGAGCGTTCGCTGTATCCTCGTGGAAAACGACCCGGAAACCGGCAACGTGTGGGTAGCAGGCGAAGTGCGCAGCCGGACGTTTTGGGTAGACGACCTGAAATTCTCGCTGGGCGAGAATAAATTGCGGTTTTTCCTGGCCAAAATCAATGCTTCGGGCCAGATCCTGTGGGTGAATATCCTGGAAAACAACGCCGAGGCCGGACCGAACAACATGATCTATGCCGGCAAAGACCGCTTGTACTTGTGCCAGTTCGGTTACGGCGGCACGATCCGGTACGGCAACGGAAAACCGTCGGAAAACTGGGGTATTTCCGGAATTTCCACCGACGCCTATTTTCTCGTTTTTGATGAAGCGGGCGCCTTGGCATACAGGAAAAACATCGGTAAACGCCAGGGCGCCTCGGGATATCTCGATCACCGCCTGATCAACGGCTATGATTTGCCTGCCTTCCGGGGCGCACCGGACATGAAATTCACCGACGACGGCAAGTTGTTGTTTTATGGCGCAGCTGACAATGACTTTTTACTTGACGATATTCCGCTGAACGTGATCCCGGGCACCAAAGGCGCTTTTTGCGGATTTTTTGCCCTTTGGGATACCACTTCCCGGCAGTGGTTACAAGGCTTCCCCACGTTCGGCGTGCCGGGGAACCCCAATGGCAGCGTATCCTGGGACGAAACCATGTTCAATCCCGGATTCGGATCGGACGGGGACGGAAATGTTTACCTGTATTTCGGCCAGCAGCTGCGCAATTTTCAGGGCGATCCGGAACCGACCTACGAGGGCTACGGCGATATTTTTTTGCCGGACGGCAGCAAAGTACCCGGTGCGGGAAAACACAGCTTCCTGATGAAATTCAGCCCGCAAGGCGAACTGCTCTGGTGTAACGTCAACGGCGCCGCCGAACCCATAGGGCTGGACGTGCTGCCCAACGGCGCCGTGGTGGGCGTGGCCAATTTTTTCCAGCTCGCTGGGCTGGTCAGTCAGGACGGCGCCATTTCCGGTTATCCGGGCCAGGGCTGGCGCGACTGGATGTACACCCTCTGGAGCCCCGACGGCAACCTGCAATTCGCGCGCAGTTTCGGCACGCCGAAATTCGACGCGGCGTACCTGCTCCGCTCGAAAGGCTGCGGCCGGCAATTGTTGATGCATTCCAGCAATATACAGGACAACTGGGGCCTCGAAGCTATGCCTTTGCTGGGCATATTTTCCCCCACGGGTGATTGTTCCGGCACTATTAACGGCTGCGTCGTAGGCCTGGACGAAACGAAAAAACCGTCGTTCGCCCTGCGTATATCTCCCAATCCGAATATCGGAACCTTCACCACCACCCTACCCCGGCCCGCCGGCGCCGGGATGTCGTTAAGGGTGACGGACCTCGCCGGCCGGTTGATACTGGAAAAACAGGCGGAGGAAGGTTATGTGGAACAGACTGTCGCAATCGCCGGTTTACCCGCCGGCATGTATTTCCTACAGGTGCTGGCTGATGGCAGGGTGCTGGCGGTAGAAAGGTTTGTGAAGGACTAATCAGGGAACACAGGGAATCTAGGAAGGGGGGATCAACTTGTTTCAATGCCTTCCAACTGTAAATTTCCCTACAAAAATCAAGTCTTCGTTGGCCTGGCGCTCAAGGGTGAAGTAGTAAAGCCCCGGGAGAAGTTTAAGTTTTTGAACTGAGGAGAATGTCCATTTTCCAGTTGTAGTATCCCGGTTTTCTATGATAGGCTGCAAACGAAGCACCGGTTGGGTAGCGTCCGGTAAATTGGTATAAATGTTCAAGACAAGAGGAAATTGTGCTGTGTCGGTATCTGCCGGAGCGCTTCCGCGAAAATTGATTTGCACATAGCCATTTTTTGGTTTATAGTCAGCGCCTATGGCCGGGCTTTGCATTTCGGCAGCAGCGCCTGAAGACCGGATATTGCCGCCCAGGCGATCTTCAAAAGCGCGGTTTGGCGCAAAATCTGCCGGGTCTGCAAGGGCAATATGATTTTCCGGCGTTTTATCTGTTGTTTTAGGTGGCTCCTCAACCGGGTTTTGCTCCGCCATTGGCGCGGATGGCGCAGGTTGTGTTGATTCCGGCACGCCCTGCACAGGTGTAGCTTGTTGCGTCGAAAGCCTTTGCCAGATTATCCAGGCTACGAGGATAATACCCATGGCAATGCTCATCAATTTGATCCAACTGCTAATGGTGGGCGGCGGCGGTTCCCGGACAATATCCGTCATTAGATCACGCAGTTGAAGCTTCTGCGCATCCGAAAATTCCTGGTGTAATTGACGCTGCAATTCCACATCCGCCCGGAATGCCGCGTCGTTGGCGATTCGGGTTTCAAGCAACAGCAGGTCCTCTGGCGAAAGGGTACCGTTTAGGTATGCCTCAATAAGTTCGTTCCTATCCATATTATCCATAAGCATCAGGCGCTCTGCAGTTCGGTAAATTCAGCGGTATTTTTTACAAGTTCTATCAGGCGGTCTTTACACTTCGATTTCTGCACCCGTGCATAGCCTTCACTGGCATAGCCCATTTCGCAGGCGATTTCGACCATGCTTAGTTTTTGGAAAAAAAGCTCCAGGAGTTTTTGACAGTTTTTCCCCATTAGGCGCAAGGTTTTATAAAATAGTTTGTTGCGCTCGATCTGAAGGATGTCTACATGGGAAGAATCATCGGGTATTAATTCGGCATGATCAGGAATTGTTATCTCCGAAGCCGATTTCTTTTGCTGCCTGGATCGCCAGATATTGTTGCAAATGCCATAAAAGTAGGTGCTGAACTTGCTTGTAAGTTCAAAATCGGGCCTTTTTGCTTTTTCATACACCACAATAACGGCATCCTGAAACACGTCTTTGGCATCTTCATCCGAACCGCCTAAGTCTTTCACTAAGCGGCGGATAAAAGGGAAAAGCGCGGCATACATCTGGGTCAGCGCGGCGCGGTCGCCCGAAAGGATGGCAGAAACGTAATTGATTTCTTGCAAAATGTTTCAGATTATTATCCAAAAAGAGCGCGGAAAGTTCAAGCGTGGAAAATATCAAGGGCAAACTTAGGGATTTTTGCGCTTGTCTGATTACTCAATCAACACGAACCCCGCCCAATCATACGGGCCCGGATACTTCTCCCGCATCTCGCGCTGCGCGGTCTGAAAGGCTTGCGGGATGCGCTGTTTTTCCTTTAACCAGTGCCGATAAAAAGCAGTCATAAACGCCTGTGTACTCCGATCATCCACTTTCCAAAGCGACATGATCAGGTATTTGGCGCCGGCGATTTTGAAGGCCCGTTGCAACCCGTAAACCCCTTCATTGCCAATAATGTCGCCCAAGCCCGTCTCGCAGGCGCTCAGGACTACGAGTTCTGTCCCGGAGAGGTTCATTTGACTAATTTCGTAGGCGGTGAGGATACCGTCTTCAAAGCCCGCCAAGTGTGTACCTGTGAGCCAGGTTTGTTTTGCGCCTGCCAGGATGAGCCCGGAGCGTATCATGGGATGGTCTGAGGTTTTAAAAACTGGTTCAGCTCCATTAGCGATCTGCCGCCTGTTGAAAAGCGTTTTAGGGTCCGGGAAAAAATACCCGTGCGTGGCGAGGTGGATGATGCGCGGTGAGGGCGTTCCGACGCCCAATTTACGGAAGCGTTCCTCGGTCGCATAGAAACCTGTATCAACGGTGGCGGTGAAGCCTGCAGTACGGAGCATTTTTCCTATTTCCTGTACTTCAGTGCCAGAGGCAGCCAGGTACTCCAGCACAGTGCCCCTGGAAGTACTGATACTGTCAGTGGAGAAATGAAGCGGTTCAGGCTGCTCTATGCTCCGCGAAGCGGTGTTTATATTGGCAGCGACGAGGGCAGTGCTATCCGTGTCGTACCGGATGCCTCCAGCGAAATATGCGCTGTTGGTGTTGGTTTGTGGAGTGGTAGGCACGACTAATTGGCGCGTGCTACCCAGTACTACAAGATGGTGTTTGTCACCAAATGTCTTGCCCTCGGGGTCTGTAATGGCGGAAAGGTTGAGGCGGTGCAGCAGGCCGGATGGTGAACAATAAATCGT
>JAKLJF010000028.1 GCA_023151335.1 Thermoanaerobaculia bacterium
GGGACTGAAAGCCATGATAATAAACATGGCTACCAGACGGGCGTAAATAAAGGCTTGTGTAGCGCCGTCCAGGGGGGTGGCAGGCGCCAGGGCAATGATGAGGAAATTGATCATAATAAATTTGCTCGTCCAGGCTCCAATGGTACTTCCGATTACCTTGATATGGTATCGCCAGTCCTGACGGCGTATTTCCGTGGCAGCCAGGACGAATTCATCGCCCAGCCGTTTGATCTTCGTAGTCCACCGTTGCAACCATCTTCGGCCGGCCAGCCAATGCATTATGGATTGTGTGTATTGCGGTTTTACCAGTAAGAGGATGACCAGTATTACCCAATATGTCACCATTATGCCGTAAGTAATGAAAAAAGCACTGCTGGCGAGACTTACATCATTAAAAGACTTCATCCCCGGATACAACATGGGCGGGCCGTACAGCAGGAGCAAAATGGGGAGCGTCAGCACAAAAAAACCGGAATCGCACACCATGGTGTAAAAAACGGCAGCGGCAGTTCGTCCGGCCGGCAGTTTTTCCCGGGTCAGTACAAACAACATGAGGAAGGGGCCCCCTTTGCTGGTGGGTGTCAGCGCGCCGCTGAATTCCCACAGTACGATCAGTTCGAGGCATTTGCGCCAGGAAAAATATCCGCGGGTAATGGCGTGCAGGCGTGCAGATGCGAAAACATGCCGGAGTACCAGCAGTAAAAAACCAATCCCGATCCAGAAAAATGCCTGCTTCGTCCAGGCAATCGAGCGGTACTGCGCCGGATCGAACTGCCGGTAAAACAGGTACGCTACCGCGGCGATGCCGAGCGCTACGGGCAAGATAACCCGCGATAACCGCAGGGAATGCAGGAACCGGCGGTCTTCAGCGTCGGCAGATTGGGGAATAACAGGTTCTGTCACAATATGTTTTATTTGGCCAGCCAAAGGTACGGTTAAAACAAGGCATGTTGTTGTGTGCCGGCCGAAGGCCATATAAACTAAAAACCGGGCGGCTCTGTTGCGCCCGGTTTCCCTTGTGCTAAAAAAAATGAAACAGTATGAAGCCTGGTGAAAAGTCAAAGTAACCGGAGCGCAATTTTTCCTGTCCACTCCGGCTGTTTGGTTGATTGCCTGCCTGCCGGCAGGTAAGGTTATCTGTTTCTTTTTTAGGGCAATTCAACTTTCCTACACCCACTCCAGCGCTGCGAGGCCCGACAGATCGGGGGCCATCTCTTCCCGTTGCAGGGTTTGTTTTTTCAGTTGCTGCTCAGGTACCTGGAGCAATGGGCTGAGTACCTCGAAATCCGTTTCGTCATAGTGATAAATATGCCACTTGCCATGAGTAAATTCCAGGGCGGTAAGATGTTCCACCCAATCGCCACTGTTCAGGTAGGTGACCAATTGGCCGTTTTCTGCCCTTACCTCGCGCATTTGGGGGCGGTGTATGTGCCCGCAGATGACGTAGTCGTATCCTTTTTCGGCGGCCAGCTGGATGGCCGTATTTTCAAAATCACTGATGTATTTTACGGCGCCTTTTACGCTTTTTTTAATGCGGGCAGCAAAGGAAACCGGTGCAAAACCAAACAGGCGCCGGCATCCGTTGATCAGGCGGTTGATCCGGATGAGCAAATCGTAGCCTTCACCACCGAGGCGGGCCAGCCAGCGGGCGCGCTGAATGCTGGAATCGAATACGTCGCCGTGAAAAACCCAATGCGTCTTCCCGTCGATCTGAAATACCATTTTATTGCGCAGGTGTATGAACCCGAACGATAACTCTCCGAATTTGCGCAGCAGGTCGTCGTGATTCCCCGTCAGATAGTACACTTTGGTGCCGGAGACGGCCATTTTCATGATCCTGCGCACAATCTCCAGGTGTTCTTTTGGGAAATAACTTTTTTTGAAGTTCCAGATGTCGAAAATATCACCGTTCAGTACCAGCGTACGCGGTTCAATGCTTTTCAGGTAATGATTCAGTTCCCTGGCATGGCAACCGTAAGTGCCCAGGTGAATATCCGACAGCACAACAATATCTACCTGTCGTTTCATGCTCTGACGGATGATATAAAGCGTTTACAAATAATCAAAAGCCCGCGCCGGGAAAGCAGCCCATCCGGAGAAAAACCTGAAGTAGTAGAGAACCGATGCCAGAGCGGCAAAATAGAGCGACCTAAAAGGGAGTGGGTGTTCGAAATGTGGCGCGGGTACAAGTGCATAAATCCTGTTTTGGATTTTTATAGCACAAAGGTAGGAGCGCCTAATTATCTGTGTATTAAGATAATATGAAGTTAATGTTAAAAGGTTTCTGGTTGCGTGTTAACCAGAAACCTTCTAACCAGAAACCCGCTAATCTGAGACCCGC
This sequence comes from Thermoanaerobaculia bacterium, assembly GCA_023151335.1. Lineage (GTDB taxonomy): Bacteria > Bacteroidota > Bacteroidia > Chitinophagales > Saprospiraceae > M3007. The sequence goes on from JAKLJF010000028.1 coordinate 2,342, forward strand.
TAATCTTTATTATTTTATTGTATAACCAGCCGGACCGCTCCCGTCTGCCCGCCGCTTGTCAGCCGCAGCCAATACACACCGGGAGGGAAGCCGGTGAGTTCGAGCGTTGCAGCAAGCGTATTGTTGACAGGTTCGTGTACCTGTTCCAGCAACAAGCGTCCGGCGGTATCAAACACATCTGCGCGTAACCTGCCGCCCGGTACGTTTTTCAACGTTATGCGGAAGATACCGGCGCTGGGGTTGGGTTGCACGGCAAGCCCCCATGCCTGTGCGGGTTCCACTGTGCCGATTACATCCACCACCAGGTTTTCCACCGTGGTAATACAGCCGTTTTGGTCGCTCACCCACACCTGGTAGGTGCCGTTGGGTAATCCGGAAAATACGGGTGAATTTTGGAAAATAATACCGTCAAGGCTGTACATCAGGTTGCCGGTACCACCGGATGCCGATATGGTGATGGTGTCTTTGTTGACCTCGGCAATAGCGATCAACGGCAGAGGGTCAAACAGTGTGAAAGTAACATGCACGGTATCGCCGGTAAAATCGGCCACGATCAGGGTGTAAGTACCGGCCGGCAAGTCCGACACCGGCCCCTGGATCAGGTATGGCGGCGTTCCGCCGCTCGTATTGACGAGCACACTGCCATCGGCAAATCCGGTGCAGGAAGGATTTGCCGGCAAGGCGATGGCCACCAGACCCTGATAATCGACCGTAAATCCGGCGGAAGTGGTGCAGCCGTTGGCGTCTGTCACTACGACGGTATATGTGCCGTTGGGTAAATTGTCGAAAATGCCGTTGGATTGCTGTGGCCCTCCATTCAGGCTATACAGGTAGGGCACTGTACCGCCGCCGGCTACTACCTGTACATCGTTCTTTACAAGGGCAACATTTGCAACCAATGGATCCGGCTCCGTTACGTTGATAGCCTGCAAGGTGACAATCGTATCAACGGCATCTTTTATGCTGACCGAATGTATGCCGGCGCCTACGCCTGTAAATATACTGTCATTTTGAAAGGCAGCGCCGTCGAGGCTGTATTGATAGGGTGGAATACCGCCGCCCGGAAACACGATCAGCTGACCTGTTTGGCCATAACAGGCGATACCTTCAATCAGAACTTCCAGAATTTTTAACGTCGGTACAGCAATAATCGCGGTGGCCGTAGCAGTGCAGCCGTTTGCATCGCGCACGGTAACCGTGTAATTGCCATTAGCCAGATTGCCAAAGGTATTGCCGGACTGGAAGTTTTCCCCGTCGATGCTGTATTGCAGGGCGCCGGTACCGCCGCTTGCAGTCACCGTGAGTATATTCAGGTTATCGTCGGCGCTGATGTTCAATGCGGGGGGGTCAACCACGCTTACAACATTCGTAGTGGCGGTATTCCCCGAATCGTCTTTGACGACTACCGTGTAAACGCCGGCTGCCAAACCGTCAAAGAGGCTATCTTGTTGAAAATCAACACCATTTAGGCTATAGGTATAGGGTGCGACCCCGCCGGCTGCTTTTGCCGAAACCGCGGCCTTGTTATCGCCGGCACACGGATTGAGGCTGCTTATTTTCAGTTCGGCCAGCAATTCGTCCACTGCCACGGCCGCTTCTGCGCTCGCGGTACAACCGTTGGCATCGCGTACGGTGAGTGTGTAAAAACCATTGGGCAGGTTTTCAAAAAAATTACTGCTTTGGTAATTCTGTCCGTCGGTACTATATTCCAGGGAACCGGTACCGCCTGTGGCCGTTACGGTAATATCGTCGTCGGATACTGAAGTTGTCACCTGGATAGCCGGCGGATCGCTCAGGATCACAGCGTTCGAGGTAGCCGTATTTCCGGAATCATCTTTTACCGTGATGGTGTAGGTGCCGGCGGGCAGGCCGCCGAATACATTTCCTGCCTGATAATCGACGCCGTTCAAGCTATACGAAAGTGGCGGAACACCACCGGTAGCCGCGGCAGTTATGACGCCGTCGGCGTTGCCGGCACAAGCAAGCGGCGTGAGCAGGTCGGCCTGAACGTCCAGCAAGGGCACATCAACCAGGGCACTGCCGGTAGCCGTGCAGCCATTGGCATCGCGTACAGTGACCGTGTAGTTGCCATTGGGCAAATTCTGGAACACGTTGCCAGGTTGGAAGTTTTGCCCGTCTATACTGTATTCCAACGCGCCGGTGCCGCCGGACGCCAGCACAGTGACGTCGTCGAATTTTACATCGGTAATAAAAAGCAGTAAGGGCGGATCGGTAAGCGTGATAACGCCGGATTCAGCGGTAAAACCGTTTTGGTCGCGCACTACGACAGTGTATTCGCCCGCTATCAGGTTGGAGAAGGTATTCCCGGATTGAAAAGGGCTGCCGTTCAGGCTGTACTGGAACGGTGGCGTTCCGCCCGTTACAGCAACGGTGATCTGTCCTTCGTTGCCGCCGTTGCACAATACGCCGGCGCTTACTTCGGATGTCACCACGAGGTCGTTTTGTATGATCCGGATTCGGAAAACCGAATCATGCACCCAGGCATTTGAGCCGTTATCCAGCGCGTCGAAGCGGAACGAATCGGCGGTGGCGGCATCCGCGTTGTGGGTATAGCTTACCGAGCCGGCCAGAATATCGTCCTGGGTAAATGTGCCGCCGACGCCCAATGGTAACCCGTCCAGTGTCAGTGTACCGTGTTCCGGAACCGACAGCAGGGTAAAAATGCCCTCATCCGCATTTCCGCTGGCAATATGCACAAACAGGTGCGCAACACCGATATCACCCGGGCTACCCACCAGCACAGTGAGCTGTTCGTTCACCAGCAACTGTCCTGCCTGTACCGTGTCAGAAAAACAAACTTCCAGGCTCCAGGCGGTGATGGCGCCGCCGTCTTCGGGAAAATTATCGTTCATTTCGAGTGTCCAGGCGCCCTGTGCCGTCCGGTTGTCGAAACGGTTCAGCGGTTCAAGGGATTTGAAAGCTCCGCTCAGCGCGGGAAGATCATTGCAGGTGTTTTCCAGATCGGCGGCAGTTTTTATGGCTTCATCGTCGAACGTGAGGTCGAGGTTGTCGCCGTTGCAGCCGCTGGAAGTGACAGGAAAACCGGGTTGGTCGAACAGGGAGGCCGATTCGCCCCAGGGCGACACCAGCCGGGCAGCCAGATCGCCGACCCAGGTGTGATCGGCCTTTACCTTGAGGTTTAAGTCCGTGATGATCCGGTCGTTTGGAATATCGAGCGCAGAGGCTACCGTGGCGATGTCGTTGTCGGGTATAGCGATGGGTATATTATTGCTGACAAAAGTAAAACCGCATTCCGGCCGACCCGTTTGAAAAGCGAACACGGTGGAAAACGGACTTTGACCGCAGGCATTCACAGCCAACACTCGCCAATAATACACGGAGGCGGTATCCAGGCCTGCAAGCGTCGCTTCCGCCTGGGTGAGCGTTTGATCGTAAATAATAAAGGCAGGGTCGAACGATGGGTTTGTCGCCACCTGCAACTGGTAGAATTGTACATCAGGAATAGCCGCCCAGCCCAGGGATTGATTCGGCAATGCATTGCCGGAACCATCCGCCGGGCTACTCAGCACCGGTGTAGGAGGGGCTTGATCGAGCACGACCAGTTCCACTGTCCGGGTTCTGGTGATCGTATCGCTGACGCCCTCAATGGTCAATGTATATGCGCCGGAGACGGTCAAGCCGGAAAGGGTGATTTCAGCGCTGTTACCGGGTATCACCGGATTGGGGTTGATTTGTACGTTTGCGCCGGCGGGCGCGCCAGTGACCGTCAGTTCAACCGGGTCGGAAAAACCGCTGATTCCGGTTACCGTGGCGGTAAGCGAAAGGTTTTCACCGCTGCATACCTGGGCCGAACCGGAAGAAATGTTCAGCAGAAAAGTTGGGGATAAGGGCGGCGCAATTTCAAAATTCTCATTGGAAATATCAAAAAACACGTTTCCGACAGCCTGTACCATAATGCGGCAACTATCCGAAACCTGATTGGCCACCTCTATGACAGCGGAGCCATTATTAGGCAAACCATCGGCCAGCACCACGGGATAGGTGTAACCGCCGTCGGTAGAGAGCAGAATCCGCACCTGGGTACAATTCACCGGCGCAAGGTTGGTATTAGCGACGTCCCAGGTAATGGTTTTGCTTTCGCCCACGTACCAGGTCAGGGGTGTATTGGGATTCGTCACGACAAAGGGGCCGGCCGTGCCTGCCACCGTAAGTGTCATGTTATCTTCACCGGTACAACCGCCGCCAATGAAGTTATCGCGGGCAGTGACCCGGAAGTTCAGCGTACGCGCCACGCCGGGCAACTGCTCCCAGAGGGGGTCTGTGTTGGCGATCAAATCTTCCAGGCGGGGAAAATACCTGGTAGGGGAACCGGAAGGAAAGAACGAGCGGAACAAGGGTCCGGCAGTGTTGCTGGCCAAAGGCGGCGCGGGCGCCTGTTGGTTGTCCATTTGTTCCCAGCAGTAGGTGAGCGGGTGGCCGTTGGCGTCGTTGCCGGTGGCGGTCAGGGCGAAGGGAGTGGCCCTGGGTATTATGTAATCGGCCCCGGCATTTACTGTCGGGGACGCGTTGCCGACATTCACTTTGACCGGACATACGTTGCCCTGCCCGGCCGAAATATAGGCGCCGATTTCCTGCAGGCTGGTTGCGTGGAAATAAGCGTCGCTGTTCGGTTGCACGTTGGGGTTGCACACGCCGGCATAGGCCATGATCGTGGTTCCGCTGCCCGGTTCAAAAGCGGTCCCCGCATTGATATTGCCATCGCAGGTATTGTTGAAGCTGTGATTGGCGCCAAACTGATGGCCTATTTCATGCGCTACATAATCCACATCGAAGGGATCGCCAGCAGGCTGACTGATACCCGTTACGCCGCGGGCTTTGACGGAGTTGCCGCATACAACGCCCAGGCTGGCGACGCCACCGCCCGAAGTGCCGAACACATGGCCGATATCATAGTTGGCTGAGCCGATGACGGTATTGCATTTGGTTTGATTCTGATTCAGCATGGCAGTGGGGTTGCCGTTTGAATAACCGTCGGTGGCAGGGTCGAGAAATACGAGCAGGTTGTTGTTGTTTATAAGCTTGAGGGTGGTGGCGAAATCCCGCTCATAGATACCGTTTACCCGGTTGATCGTGGTATTCATGGCAGCGAGGGTCAGGGCAACAGTGCCGCCGTGAAAAGTGGCGTATTCCCCCGTACAGGCCAGGGCCAGCCGGTATTGCCGGAACATACAATCGGCAACGCCGTCGGGCGTTACGCCGTTTACTTTATCGGTCAAAACCGTAGAGCCGTCCAACTCGCAGTGAAACGGCTCTTTTTTACTTTGAAAATCGCGTTTAAAATAAACGACGTAATGATCCCGGTCGCCGCGCTGGTAAGGGTCGATAAACGTGATACCCCGCTGTTCCGACTGTATCATGGCGTGAAATCCGTGCGGGGTGAGGTCGCATTTGAGGGTGGCGGAAGGATCGTCGATGCCCGTGCCGGTGTAGCAGCGAATATCCGGGAACTTGGCTTGCAGGCTGGCCTCCATTACCGGCGATTCACTGAGGCGGAAGCGTTCCCGGCTGCCATCGGGCATGGGTAATGTCAGAATGGTTTCGTTATCAGCGCCCGTTGAAGTAAACCGGTCGGGCGCTGTAGCCAATACCGGCTGTAACTGCACAAGGTCGAGTCTGACGGTACGATACTTTTTCGGGACTATATCGCGCCGGGCGTTGTTTGGGCGGGGAATGTTTTGTTCGGGAAGGTCGGACCAAAGGGATTGGGCATTTGCGAGCGCGGCTTGCGCTATCAGCATCACGCAGAGCAATTTTTTTAACATACCGGATTTAATTTGAGCACAGGATGAAGGCGGATTGAGGATTCAGTATTTCCTTCCTGCAAAGTAAAGCAGCTGACAACAGAATGCTAAGGCGTTATTCATTTTGGTCACCAATCTTCCAAAATTAAATATTCTGCGATATGCGCATATCCGCAAAGGGTACTTGTGTGAAACAAAACCTTTACCGCCGTGCGCGCAAATAAGGCCCGCGGCCCACTGCCAACTGTCTATTTCAGGCAATTCCCCGCCACGTTCGGCGTTGTATTTTCGTTTTCCAAAAATTCCGCTGAATTTGCGGGCGAATACAGCCAGCACTGGTGCTATGAGAAAATTAATATTTGCCCTGATGTTCCTGTACGGGCTGGATTTGCCGGCGCAGGACCCCATTTTTTCGCAGTTTTACGCGGCGCCCCTGCAAATCAATCCCGCTTTTGCCGGTAGCGGGTATGCACCGCGCATCGGCGCCGCTTACCGCAACCAGTGGACCGGCTTCAACAATGCCTACCGCACCTATGCTGCGTATTACGACCAAAACATTGACCGGCTCAACAGCGGCATCGGCTTCAACCTCGAAGGCGACGATGCCGGCAACGGCATTCTGCGCACCATGCGGTTTTCGGCGCTGTATGCCTACCGCTTAAAAATAAACGATGACCTGGGCGTGAAGATCGGTGTGGAAGCCGGCTTTCAGCAAACGGCTATCGACTGGGACCAACTGGTATTTCCTGACCAGATCGACCCGATCAGCGGGCCGGTTATCACTACCTCCGAGCAGCGTCCCGATCAGCTCAGCAAAACGGTATTCGATGTTTCCTCCGGCCTGCTGCTGCTAAATCCCCGTTTCTGGCTGGGCGTGTCGATCAAACACCTGAACGCCCCCAACCAGAGTTATCTTTTGATCAACGATAACCTGTCGAGGGGCCTGCCTTTGCGCTACGCCCTGCACGGCGGAACGGAGATCACTGTTAAGGAAGGCAATAAACTGCAACCTGCCTCGTTTATCTCCCCGAATTTTTTGCTTTTGTTGCAGGGGCCTTACAAACAGGTGAACGTGGGAGCCTACATGGCCGTCGGGCCGGTGTTCGGCGGAGCGTGGTACCGCCACACTTTCCGGAATGCCGATGCCGCCATCCTTATGATCGGTGTGCGCCAGGATATGTTTAAAATCGGCCTGAGTTACGACCTCACCATTAGCGGTTTATCCAGGCAGGCCGGTGGCACCTACGAACTGACGATGGGTATCTTCTTCGACAAAGGCAAAAAGAAACCGCGGGACCTGAACGATTGCACCCGAATGTTCCATTGAAAGGAGGGTTTGTGAAGGTTTATGAGGGTTTAGATGGTTTAGATGGTTTAGATGGTTTAGATGGTTTATGAGGGTTTAGAGGGTTTAGATGGTTTATGAGGGTTTAGAGGGTTTAGATGGTTTATGAGGGTTTAGGGGGTTTAGAGGGTTTAGGGGGTTTATGAGGGGGCCGGCCTTTGGCCACATAGTGCCCGATGATTTTGATTAAAAAAACACACATTCGTTAAATTTGGCGGTAGCCAGATATTGAAATGTTTAATTTGCCTACATTTGCTGCTCATTTTTCAAAACCTGCTATTTAATACGATGAAAAAAACACTCATTCACGGGTTAACTTTGCTGCTGCTGGGCCTTTTGGTGGCGAGCTGCGGTCGCAAAACCGAGCGTTCCTCCACCACCAACTGGAAATACAACGACCAAAAGTGGGGTGGCTTTGAAAAATTGGACTACGAAGGCCAGGCCACGGGTCCGAACCTCGTATTGGTCGAGGGCGGTACCTTTACCCAGGGTCTGACCGATCAGGACGTAACGTACGAATGGAACAACGTGCCGCGCCGCGTCACGGTTTCTTCCTTCTACATGGACGAAACGGAGGTAGCCAATATCGACTACCGCGAATACCTTTTCTGGGTGCTCAACACCTGGGGCGCCACCTACCCGGAGGTCTGGAAACGCGCCCTGCCCGATACGCTCGTATGGCGCGAGGAATTGGCCTACAATGAACCCCTGGTGGAAACCTATTTCCGCCACCCGGCTTACGACGACTATCCCGTGGTAGGCGTCAACTGGCTCCAGGCCAACGAATACTGCAAGTGGCGTACCGACCGTGTGAACGAAATGATCCTGATCGAGCGCGGTATCCTGGACAATACGCCCGATCAGAAAAATGAAAATAACTTTAATACCGAGGCTTACCTTGTTGGTCAATACGAAGGTTCCGTACGCAAAAACCTGCCCGACCGCCGTACCGGTGGCGAACGCCATGTACGCCTCGAAGACGGTATCCTGCTGCCGACTTACCGGCTTCCGACGGAAGCCGAATGGGAATACGCCGCCCTTTCGCTGTTGGGAAATCAGGCTACCAGCAAAGACGAACTGATCACCGACCGCCGGATCTATCCCTGGGATGGCAATACCACCCGTTACCAGAAGCGCAATCGTTATCAGGGTAAAATGTTGGCCAACTTCAAACGCAGCGGTGGCGACTACGGCGGTATGGCCGGCGCCCTGAACGATAAAGCATTCACTCCTGCGCCGGTGCGCTCCAACTGGCCAAACGATTATGGCCTGTACAACATGGCCGGCAACGTGAACGAATGGACCGCCGACCTGTTCCGTCCGCTTACCTCCACCGACCTGGTCGACGTGGAAAATATGGAACTCAACCCCTATCGCGGTAACGTCTTTATGACGAAAAAGCTGGACCCGGAAACCGGGGCGCCGATGCCGAAAGACAGCCTTGGCCGTCTGACATACGAATTGATGGATACTACCCAGACGGCACTGCGCGACAACTACAAGCGTCCCGAAGTATATAACTATCTTGACGGCGATAACGAGTCGGAAGTGGAATATCGCTACGGTATCAGTACCCTCATCAGCGATAAAGCCCGCGTTATCAAAGGCGGTTCCTGGGCTGATCGCGCCTGGTGGCTGTCGCCTGGCGCCCGCCGTTTCCTGGAAGAAGACAAAGCCAGCAAAGCGCTTGGTTTCCGCTGTGCAATGACCCGCACCGGATCGCCGACCGGTAACAACGAACCTGCCGGCAACCAGTTTAAAGTAAAGAAAAAATCGGTAAAACGCCGCTACAAGTAATTCACTGCACCGGCGATTGAATATAGAACAGGAGCCATTCCGGACACGGGATGGCTCCTGTTTTTTTATCTCAAAGAGAGCGGTTTATGCCAAACAATGCCCACCTTTGCTTCCTTTCCAAACCGGCTTTTGCATTTGCCTTGCCATGGTTTCTATTGAAAAACTGTATTCCATATACCGGCAACACCCGGTTGTTTGCACCGACACGCGCCGGCTGACGCCCGGCTGCCTTTTTTTCGCCCTCAAAGGGGAAAACTTCGATGGCAACCGGTTTGTCGGAAAAGCCCTCGAGAGCGGGGCTGCTTACGCCGTGGCCGATGACCCTGCCATCCCGGACGCGGATCGCTGCCTGAAAGTAGACGACGTTCTGACTACCCTTCAGCAGCTGGCGACCTTTCACCGCCGGCAATTCGATATTCCGTTGATCGCCATTGGCGGCTCCAACGGCAAAACCACAACTAAAGAACTGGTATCAGCGGTGCTGGGCAGTCATTATCCCTGCCATTACACCCAGGGCAATCTCAACAACCATATCGGCGTACCGCTCACCCTGCTGGCCATGTCCGCCGACACCGAAGTGGCCGTGATTGAAATGGGTACCAATCAGCCCGGAGATATTGACCTGCTATGCCGCGTTGCGCAACCAACACATGGTTTGCTCACGAACATTGGTAAAGAACACCTCGAGGGTTTCGGCGACCTGAAGGGTGTAAAAAAGGCCGAGGGCGAACTTTACCGCTACCTGGCCCGGCATCACGGCTGCGTATTTATCAATACGGCTGAAAAATATCTTTCCGCCATGGCCCGAAGCAACCGGATAAAAGTCTTTTACTCCGCCAGCGATACGCTAACACCCCAGGACAGCATCATCGATATTCGGTTGATGGCAGAAACGCCTTTTTTAAAAGTGGCTTTTTTGTCAGAAGATAACGAACCGATAGAGGTACAAAGTCAACTGATCGGGCAACATAATTTTCATAACATTATGACCGCGGTAGCGCTGGGCGTTTATTTTAAAGTGCCGGCGGCAAAAATCAAATCTGCGCTGGAGGCCTACCGCCCCGCCAATAACCGCTCGCAACTGTTGGAACGCGACTCCAATACCATTCCAAAGTGGCTGTTATCGGCGATATGCTGGAACTGGGCGAACACAGCCGGGCGGAACATGAACAGATCCTGCGTTTTGCCGCCAGATGCCGTTTCGATCAACTGGTGGTAGTAGGCCCGGAGTTCGGCGCCTGCCAACCGGAACGGTTCAAGGCCATTCATTTTTCCGATGCGCCTGCCGCAAAGGAGTGGCTGACGCGGCAAACTTTCGGTAACGCCTTTATTTTGATAAAAGCTTCGCGAGGAATTCAACTGGAAAGGGTGCTCGAAGCCTTCAGTAAATAAATATGCGCCACGACACGACGCCCCAATGACCCAATGACGACCAATAACGCAATGACGAAAATGACCCAATGACGACCTATGACGCAATGACGAAAATGACCCAATGACGAAATATGAAACACCGATGGCTATCGCTGACAGCAGGGCCTCTGCTTTTTGTTTTGATCGCTTTTGCGCCCACGCCTCCCGGTATGGCTCCGGTCGCCCAATACACGGCGGCGGTTGCCGCATGGATGGCCGTGTGGTGGATCACTGAAGTGACGCATACGGCGGTAACGGCCTTGCTACCATTGGTGTTGTTCCCGCTGGGTGGAGTATTGCCCCTCAAAAGCGTATCTGCTGAATTCGGAAACGAAATAATTTTCCTCTTTCTGGCCGGTTTTCTTTTCGGGCGCACCATTGAGCGATGGAACCTGCACACACGTATCGCCCTGAACATGGTGTTGTGGTTGGGCAGCAACCCCTCGCGTATGGTCTTGGGGTTCATGGTGGCCACAGGATTTATCTCCATGTGGATATCCAATACTGCCACGGCAGTGATGATGACACCCGTGGCAATTGCCGTGGGCAGCGGCTCGCTGATTGAGCAGGAAGATGGTCCGCACAATTTTCACAAAGCCCTGATGCTGGGCGTAGCTTATGCCTGCTCCATCGGCGGTATGGCTACCCTTGTGGGAACGCCGACAAATGCCATTTTCCTGGGCTTTGTGCGACAAAACATGCAGGTGGAAGTTACCTTTTGGCAGTGGTTTATTTTCGGCTTTCCTTTTGCCGCGGTGTTGTTGTTGTTCTGTTGGTGGCTGTTGATCCGGCTTTTCCCCCTGGGAAAGGATATCCACGGTAAGGAATACAGAGCGGTACTGCGCGCCGAATTGAAGGCTCTGGGGCCGCTCTCGGTACCCGAACAGCGCCTTATGTGGGTATTTGGGGCGGTCATTGTGGCGTGGGTCAGCGGGTCATTGTTTTGGTATACGTTTGTTCCTAATTGCAACGACACCGTGGTGGCGCTGTCGGGCGCGCTGGTGCTCTTCTTCTTGCCATCGAGCAATGCCCGCCGCGATTTGCCTTTGCTCGATTGGGATAACGCCCAGAAAATCCAGTGGGGTGTACTGCTGTTTTTTGGCGGCGGCCTGGCTCTTGCTAAGGGTTTCGATCAGAGCGGTCTGGCCAAATGGATGGGCGCCCAAATGGAAAGCCTGGACACGCTGCCCATGATACTGATCCTGCTGATCGTACTGAGCTTAGTAACATTATTGAGCGAACTGGCATCCAATATCGCCACGGCCTCCATGATGATGCCGGTTTTGGCGGTGCTGGCGAAAGCCGTGGGCGCCGATCCTTTCGGCCTGTTGCTCAGCGCGGCGATGGCCGCTTCGTTCGGGTTTGGGCTGCCGGTAGCAACGGCGCCGAATACTATCGTATTCAGTTCCGGTTATTTACACACGCGGGATATGGCGCGGGCCGGTTTTTTACTCGATGCCCTCGCCATTTTACTGTTACTTGCTTTTATCTATTTCTTTTTGCCGTTGGTTTGGGGAATTTACATGTAACAAACTCGTGGCTGATCGATTTTAAAGTGGCAGATCGTTTAAAATTGCGAAATTAGCAGCCGAAGCAACTAATAACCCATACTATCTGTCCCATTATCGTGCGGCCTAAAACCCTGCCTTTACTGAATATGTCCAGGAAAATAATATGCGTCATCGGGTATATACTTGCCCTGCTTTTCCCGGCAGCCGGTCAAAGCGGTTTTTTTATTGCTAAAGGGCGCAAACAAGTAGATATTCCATTTGAATACGTCAATAACTTTATCATTCTGACGGTCAACTTTAACGGCTTCCTTCCCCTGAAATTTATTTTCGATACCGGCGCCGAACATACTATTCTGACCAAACGGCAGATCAGCGACCTGCTTCGGGTTCGGTACGAACGCGAATTCCGGGTGACCGGTTCCGATCTGAAAACGCCGCTGATTGCCTATCTCGCCCGGGGCATCCGGTTTGATATTCCGGATAAGACATTTGCACCCAGTGAAGATATTCTGGTACTGCAGGAAGATTACTTCAGGTTCGAGGAGTATGCCGGCGTGGACGTACACGGCATCCTGTCGTCCGTTGCTTTTTCCAAATTTATTATTCAGATCAATTACGAAAGAAAGGTTATTTCACTCTACGACCGCGAATGGTATAAAATGCGGGAAGGCGATTACGCGCCCTTATCCGTTGAATTATTCCGCAACAAGATTTATCTGAACACCTCGCTCCGCGTGCTGCCCGATTCCGCGGCGCCGGTCAAACTGCTGATCGACACCGGGGCCGGCTTGCCGCTCTTATTGTTCAGTAATACCCATCCCCTGCTGCATCCGCCGGCCAATGCCATTTCGAGCAATATCGGAATGGGGCTGGGCGGATACATTGAAGGCTACACCGGCCGGGTGCACGGCTTGGAACTGGGCAAATTCGATCAAAAAAGTATCATCACTTATTTTCAGCAAATAGACAGCTCGCAAAATCTCGATTATCTCAACAAACGAAACGGCCTGATCGGGAACACCCTGCTCAGCCGCTTCCTGGTGATCCTGGACTATCAAAAGGCGCTGATCTGGCTGAAGCCCAGCCGGGAATATAAAGACGAGTTCGTGTACGACCGGAGTGGACTGAGCATCATCGCCACCGGACGCAAATTCAGCGAATTTATCGTGCAAAACGTGCTGCCCGGCTCTCCTGCCGCCGAAGCCGGCATACAGCGCGGCGACCGCATCGTGGCGGTACGCCGGACACCCGCCGGTTTTTTGAACCTCGGCGATATTCAGCGTATTTTGCAGAAAAAGCCGGGCAAACAAATTCGCCTTGTTGTCAAACGCGACGGGCAACGGCTCGTGAAAAAAATCGTTTTGCGCGAATTGATATAACAATTTTCAGCCCCCGGCCATGTTTCAATTCATGTGAAACGTATCCACCCGGCGTTGGATCACCGCGCGGGAAGCATAGATCAGGATATGCGCAATGAGCGCAAAAAGTACGATCAGAGCAGTCTCCAGGTTAGACAGCAACAAAAAATTCGCCATCGTTTTTTTGGAGTCGGACAACATATTTTTCCCGATTTCCGACTGAATGTGATTCAATGCAGAAAGGTTCAGCAACGCGCTTTCAAAATAGTTGCCGGCAATTTGCTCCTGAGCCTGTAATCTCCCGGCGGCGCCGTTTCCGGCGCCCAGACTGTTTAAAATACCCGCCTCGATCCGGTTGTATTGCCCAAGTTCGTCTTCAAACAGCTGTAAATAGCCGGCTTCTTTTTCCCAGAAATAGGTCTTTTTGTAGTCCGACAAAAGCTGGTCAATCCTTTGATTACAGGAATCGATGCCCCGCCGTTGAGCCGGTATATCGGCACAGGGCGTATGCAGCGATGCGCTGAGCAATGCCTGTTTTTCGTATAGGTATTCGCGTATTTCAAAAATGGTAGTGGCTGGCACCAGCCGGTCGGCGTAGATGGAGAAAAAGGACTTGTCGATGTCGGAAACATGTTCCTGTTCAACGTGGTTGGCAACTACCAGGAGGCCGGCTACCACGATCAACGCGAGGGCCATTTTGATTTTATTGCGAGTGCTGATGATCCATTTCGAAATCTCCATCGACGAATGATTTATATTTGGCAGATTCAAAGATAAGCTTCTTCTCCCAACTCCGGCACTTCAACCGTTTCGAATCCATTTTCCTTCAAATAATCGCGCCATTTTTCCTGCCGGTCAATGGTGCCATGTACGAGCCATATTTTTTTTGCCGTGGTGCGCTGGTTTTGTAAAAAATCGAGCATTTCCACCCGGTCGCCGTGCGCGGAGAAAGAATCCATTACCTCAACATCGGCCAGCACCTGTTTGTTCTGACCAAAAATATTGATGCTTTTGGCGCCTTCGCGCAAGCGCCCACCGGGGGTGTCGGGGGTACAATACCCGACAATGAGAAAGGTATTGCGCCGGTTTTCGATGTTGTGATTCAGGTGGTGCCGGATCCGTCCGGCATTCATCATGCCCGAAGCGGAAATGACGATGCATGGTCTGTGCTGCTCGTTGATCTGTTTGCTGCCTTCCACCGAACGGATATACTGGAGACCGTTGAAGCCGAAAGGATCTTCGTTTTCCAGCATATACTGGTGCAGGTCGCGGTCGAAACATTCGGGGTGGTTGATGAACACTTCTGTGGCATTCACCGCCAGCGGACTGTCGACATACACCGGCACTTTAGGCAGTTTACCGGCGTGGTAGAGTTGGTCGAGCATGTAAACGATCTCCTGTGTGCGGCCCACGGAAAAGGCAGGAATGATGAGCTTACCCTTTTTTTCAACGCAGGTATGGTGCACCACCCGGATGAAGTGATCGACCTCTCCGGGAGCCGACTCGTGTTCCCGGTCGCCGTAGGTGCTTTCGCAAATCAGGTAATCGACTTCCGGCATGGGTTTCGGATCGCCGAGAATAGGCCGGTGGGGGCGTCCGATGTCGCCGGTAAATCCGAAACGAATAATACGGTCGCCTTCTTTGATCTCGAGCGTTACACTGGCGCTGCCGAGAATATGGCCGGCGTCGCGATACATCACCCGGACGTTGGGGTGTACATGAAACCATTGTTCGTAGTTGTAGCCCACAAATTGCTGCATGGCAGCACGCACATCATCCGTCGTATAGAGCGGTTGTTTTTCCGGTTCGCCTTTCGCCTTTTTTTTATTCTGATACGCCGCGTCGCCCTCTTGTATTTTGGCGGAATCCATCAGCATGATCGAGCACAGGTCGCGGGTAGCGTGGGTTGAATAAATTTTTCCCCGGAAACCGTCGGACACCAGCTTGGGTACCCGACCCGTGTGATCGATATGCGCATGACTCAGGATCAGGCAATCGATGTCGCGCGGGCTGAACAACCATTTTTCATTAAAACCCCGCATTGGGTTTTCACCGCCGGAAGACTCTCCTTCTTCTCCGCCCTGGTACAAGCCGCAATCGAGCAAAATGCGGAAATGATCGTCCAG
>JAKLJF010000290.1 GCA_023151335.1 Thermoanaerobaculia bacterium
CAATTGGCTGAAATTGCCCAAAAACCAAGCCGCACTATCCTCGGCCTAATGTCGGGCACTTCGCTCGACGGGCTTGACATGGCCTTGTGCGCTGTTACCGGGGCCGGATTTGATACGCAATTAAAAGTAACACATTTCGATACCGTTCCCTTTGATGAAGCATTCAAACAGGAGGTACGTCAGGTTTTTGCCCGAAAAACCATCGATTTTCAACACCTGGTGTTGCTCAACGTGGTGGTGGCCGAACGCCATGCCGCCATCATTAACGACACCCTTAAGCGCTGGGGCGTCCGTCCTTCCGACGTCGACCTGATCGCCAGCCACGGCCAAACGGTATTTCACGCTCCCCGGCAGTTTCACGGATTGGATAATTATCCCAATGCCACGCTTCAGATCGGCGACGGCGACCACCTGGCACGCCGCACCGGTATCATCACCCTGAGCGATTTCCGCCAAAAACACCTGGCCGCGGGTGGAGAAGGCGCCCCTCTGGCCCTTTATGGCGATTATTACCTGTTCTCCCAAAAAGGCGAAGACCGCTTTTTGCTCAATATCGGCGGCATTGCAAACTTTACCTTTTTGCCCGGCGACGGCGATGCCGCCAAAGTGTTCGCCACCGACACCGGCCCGGGCAATACCCTGCTCGACGCGCTCGCGCAACAGTATTTCCAGCAATCGTTTGATGAAGACTCCCGCATTGCCGCCTCGGGACGCATCGATGAACCCTTGCTCGCCCGCCTGAAAAGCGCGCCCTATTTTACCCTGCCCAACCCCAAGACAACGGGGCCGGAGCAATTCAGCCTGGACTGGGTCAGGGATTGCGGATTGTCCCGAAGTATCGGGACGGATTACGGATCAGGTGGCCCGGAGTTGGTGGCAAAGCCGGAAGACCTGATAGCAACATTGACGAGACTAACCGCCGATACCATTGCCGATGCGATCCGGCAGGTACCGCTCACGGCGGATAAAAAAGCCATTTACCTGAGTGGCGGCGGAGCGCATAATCCGCTGGTGGTGCGGTATTTACAACAACATTTGCCGGATTGGCCCATGTTTCCCATGAATGCGCTCGGCGTGGATGGCGACGCCAAGGAAGCGGTGCTTTTCGCCGTATTGGCCAATGAAACGGTGGCCGGAACCCTCCAGGAAGGCGCCACGCTGGGCGGTTTGCCGCTGGTAGGGATGGGAAAGGTGTCTTTTCCGGGATAAATTTTTTTATCGTAATTTTACGATAAATTTTTCATCCAAAGCTTGACACTTCAAATATTCATCGTATTTTTGCGATGAATTTAAAAAACATGTCCATGGGAACGCGCAAAACAGCCGTATTCAGCGAAACCGAAAACGAACTGGCCGACCTCGCCAAGGCACTGGGACATCCGGCCCGGGTAGCTATTCTCAAGGAACTGGCCAATCGCAACGTTTGCGTCTGCGGCGAGATCGTGGATACCTTACCCCTGGCTCAGAGCACGGTGAGCCAGCATCTGAAAGAACTGAAAGCGGCAGGCCTCATTTCAGGAACCGTCGAGGGTGTAAAATCCTGTTACTGTATCAATTGGGCAACCCTGGAGCGGCTTAAAAATTTACTGGAAGATTGTTTCAAACCCTGTTCCGACCAAGGCTGCGCCTGCTGAAGAAACGCTGTTTGCTTCTAACCAGAAACCCGCTAACCTTCCAACCACAAACACACAACTATAAAATTATTACAAATGAAAAATGCTGAAGCAATGAAAACAACCGTCCGCGAGAAATACGCGGAAATTGCCCTGCAGAGCAGGGAAAACAACGCAGCTTCCTGTTGCGGCGTGGGGTCGGCAGGCACCTATACCATTATGTCTGAATCCTACGCCGCGTTGAAGGGCTATAACCCCGATGCCGATCTGGGCCTGGGCTGCGGACTGCCCACTGAATTTGCCGACATTCGCGAAGGGGATACAGTGATTGATCTGGGTTCCGGAGCCGGGAACGATGCTTTTGTGGCCCGTGCCGAAGCGGGGCCGGAAGGCAAGGTGATCGGTATTGACTTTACGCCTGAAATGATCCGCCGCGCCCGGCTCAATGCCGAAAAACTGGGTTTCAACAACGTCGAATTCCGCCACGGCGATATCGAGGACATGCCCGTCAGCGACAACATGGCCGATGTCGTCGTGTCGAACTGCGTACTCAATCTCGTGCCCGACAAACGCAAGGTTTTTGCTGAAATACACCGTACCCTGCGCCCTGGCGGTCACTTCAGCATCAGCGACGTGGTGCTGTCGGGCGATCTGCCGGACAGCCTGAGGCACAGTGCCGAGATGTATGCCGGTTGCGTATCTGGCGCCATCCAGATGGAGGAATACCTGCGTTTAATTCAGGAGGCCGGCTTTCAGCAGGTGACTGTGCAGAAGCAAAAGCCTATCCTCATCCCCGATGAAATACTGTTGGAACACCTGTCTGAAACGGAATTGAAGTCATTTCTGGCGTCCGGGACGGGTATTTTCAGTATCACGGTGTATGCCGAAAAAGCCGGCGGGGCGCTGAAAGCGGAGCGAAAGGAAAAACGCAAAGTCAATCTGGCCGAATTAAAAACAGCTATTGCCTGCTGTGAACCGGGCAGCGGCTGCTGCTGACAGGGTATTCCTACGACCGAATTTTGTGGTTATTAAAGCAATAAGCAAGGCGATCCGCTACCTTTGCGGACATGGACCGTAAGACACTTGTTGCTGAAATTTTCCGGAAAAAATCGTTTCTCTGCGTCGGGCTGGACACCGAACCGGCCAGGCTGCCTGTGTCGCTGCAAGGCTGGCCCGACGCTGTTTTTGAGTTCAACCGGCAGATCATCGATGCTACCCGCGACTGCTGCGTAGCCTACAAACCCAACCTGGCGTTCTACGAAGCCCTCGGCGCCGAAGGCTGGCGTATCTTTGAACGTACGGTGGAATACATTGGAAAGGAGCATTTTATCATCGCCGATGCCAAACGCGGCGACATCGGTAACACCAGCCGCCTGTATGCGCAGGCATTTTTTGAGCGCCTGGGTTGCGATGCCGTCACGGTGGCGCCGTACATGGGAGAAGACAGCGTGGGACCGTTTCTCGGTTTCCCGGGCAAATGGGCCATCGTGCTCGCCCTTACTTCCAATAAAGGCAGCGCCGACTTTCAACTGACCCGGCATGGCGATAGCGAGGAAAAATTGTACGAAACCGTATTGCGCCGCGCGCAAACCTGGGGTACGCCGGATAACATGATGTTCGTCGTAGGCGCCACCCACCCGGAAGCTTTCGCGCATATCCGGAAAATTGTACCTGATCACTTCCTGCTTGTACCTGGCGTAGGCAGCCAGGGCGGTGATCTGGCTGCTGTTTGCCGCTATGGCCTCACGCCCGATTGCGGGCTGCTGGTCAACGCTTCGCGCAGTATCCTGTATGCATCGCCCGGCGCGGATTTTGCCGAAGCCGCCCGAACCGAGGCCCTTCGCATACAACAGGAAATGCAAAAATGGATCCCAACCTAAGCATCTACCGTCCACCGTCTACCGTCCACCGTCTACCGCTTCCTGGGTTGTACCAACATTAATATACCGAGGGCCATGGAGATGACGCCCGCGAGGGCAAGTTGCCATTCGTTTTCGATTTCCTTGCGGATCCGGTATGCCAAAATGATCTCGAAAGCGCCGGTGACCAGGCACCATAAGGCAATGAGCGTGACGAGCAAGGCGGCGGAAATTTCCGGATTTGCCAAAGTAGCGATACCTAATCCGACCCCTAACAGGCCTTCGAGCGTGGCCACCCACCAATCGTCGTCCTCCCCCCGCAGGCGCAACCCCGACCAGGTAGCCAGCAGGCCATCGGCCAATAACAATATGCCGATCATCATAACCAGAATTTGAAAGGTAAAAGAAGGCATCAGAAATGCCACGGCTGCAAAAGCCAGGGAGACGGCGCCGCGAAGTACCAGCACCCACCAGTGTTTGGCCAGAATTTGAATGATCATGGTTCAATCGTCTTGTCGGTTAAAGATTTCAATACAACTGCCGAATATCGGGTATTTACTGAAAATACAAAGCGATATAGTGCTATTCTGCAACGTTTTTTATGCCGGGGCGGTCTACCTATCCATTCTGATCATTTCACAATACCTCTAAATAAGAAGAATTAATGAAAACGCTGCATTGCAACGCCTTGCAGGCAGCCGGGATTTTTTTTGCCCTGGCCCTGCAAACCCTTCCGTCTGTCGCTCAATCCACGTCCTCGCCGTTGGGCAAAACCGATTTCGCCGCCTTTTACACCGAAGCGCCCCTGCCGCCGTCAAGCATTGCCGAAGCAGCCCGCCGTGCTTACGGCGCCGACTGGCGCAACCCCGACCATTTTTCGCTCGACAACTTCTATAAACCCTTCAATGATAAGGTAGAACGTGCTGTCGACGGATACAAACAACATTATGCCAATAAAACGCAGGCGTATTACGGCGCCCGGAGCGAGGCCACGCTTCACGCCCAGGCAGCCGCCCAGGCCAATCAGAACCCGGTACTGGCCTCGATGGGCGGGGTGGACAAAGTTTCGCAAATGAGTGAGGCGGAAGCCCGGGCCGCTGCAAACAAAGCCGCTGCCGAATACATGGCCGACCCCTTTGCCGCCAACGGCGTTCAATCCGACGGCATGACCGCGCTTTATCAAAAGATCATCAGCGACCCGGCCTACGCCGCCCGTTTTGAAAAAATGAGCGAGAAAGAAAAGGAAGCCGAACTGCGCAAATACATGGCCAACGACAAGCCCCAGGTGAAAACACCCGCTCAGATGGAGCAGGAACACCGGGCGTTCGAACAACAAACCCGGCAAAGCAACAAAGTAAAAGCTGCGATGGAATTCCAGCAGGCCATTGCCGACTTCACTGCCAGGATTTATGAACTGCAATCCAAATACGTTCAGGAACGCAATGAACGCCTGAACGCCCCGGGCAATCACACCGAAATAGAAGCCGATTACAGCAGGAAATACGCTCAGATCCCGGAGGTCGTTTACGGCGAATACGGCCGGGATAAAGACATCGAACAACTGACCAAACTAAAATTAGAAACGGCCACCCGCCACCAGGCTTTTGCCGCCATCATCTTGAAACAGGATGTCGAGTCCATCGGCAAACTCAAAGCCAACCTGAAAAGCGTCGTGGCAGAATACACCCAATATTTTCACACCCACAAACAGGATATCAACGGCAATATGGCCGACCAGATGCAGGGCACCGAAACGGAATCCCTTTTTGCCAACTTCGAAATGGGCCTGCTCGGTCTGGCCCAGGAGCTGGCAAAGTATTCCAGAGAAAGCGTGCAGGAGGCTGCGCAATGGGAAAAAAACCTGCAGGAAACGAAATCGGGGTATGGGAAATGATGAATGATGAATATTCCCTCGAGTAAAAAATTCATCATTCATCATTCATCATTCATCATTCATCATTAAAAACACCTGGCCGAAGGAAACCCCTTCGTCATTTGGCGATAGCCGCCGGTGGAACAGCAGTTCAAACTCGGGCCGGAGCCATTCGAGTGCGAGATCGACCAGCAGGGCATTTTGCCACACGCCACCGCTGAAAGCCAGGGTGCGGCAACCGTGCCGGCGCGCCTGCCGGCGGATGGTTTCGATCAGCATGGCATGAAAGAGGGCGGCCGTCTTTTCCGGAGAGACGCCGTTTTGTATGGATGCGATGATCTGTTGAATGATGGCCCTGGTAGGCGCCAGGGATTGGTCGGGGAGATCGCCGGAATAAACTTCGAAGGTTTTAAGTCCGTTTTTTTTGAAATACCGAGCGGCCATCTGCTCCAGCAGCATGGCCGCTTCGCCTTCGTAGCTGACCCGGTCGGCCAGCCCCAGCAGGGAGGCTACGCCGTCGAAAAGACGGCCGACCGAGGTGGTGTGCAGGGAAGCAGGCCGGCCCAGCATCTTTTGATAGAGCGCCCACTCCTGCACACTGAATTTCGGTTCCAGCAGCGGGGCTGCGCCTTCCAGGGTATGCGCCAGGCTCAGGGCAGAAATGCGCGGCTCGCGGGGCATTTTGTCGCCCAGTATAAAATCGAACGGCTCAAAGTGTGCCACCCGTTCGATCGTTTGTCTATCATAAACAAAGAACTCGCCGCCCCATACCTGGCCGTCGTCGCCGTAACCGGTTCCGTCCCAGATGACGCCGAGCACGGGTGTTTCTGATGTTTCCGGGCTCGACAAACAAGCATTTTCTGCTAAAACAGCGGTAAAATGGGCTTTATGGTGCTGTACTTCCCGCACCGGTATCTGCCATTCATTGGCCAGGCGTTTTCCCAACCGGGTGGAGAAATAATCCGGATGTTTGTCTACGATCAATACTTCCGGGCGTTGCCTGAACAGACCCAGAAAGTGTTGCAGCGTGTGTTCAAATGCCTGCTGGGTATCAAAACTTTCCAAATCGCCGAGATACTGACTGACGTATAAATTGCCCCGGAAATGGCAGGTAAAGGTACTTTTTAACGTAGCGCCGAGGGCGAGAATGGACCCCGACCCCGGCCCCTCCCCTGGAGGCTGAAACCCCACCCCCGCCCCCCCGACCCGCGGTACGGGACAGGCCTCCCCTAAAGGGGAG
>JAKLJF010000291.1 GCA_023151335.1 Thermoanaerobaculia bacterium
CTCGCCGGAGGTTTCATAGCCGGGCTTCAGCACCACGAAGGCTTTTACCAGTTCGCCGATATTGGGGTCGGGTTTGCCGATCACGGCGGCTTCGGCCACGGCGGGGTGTTGCGTGAGGGTGCTTTCCACCTCGAACGGGCCGACCATGTGGCCTGAAGTCTTGATGATATCGTCGGCTCGGCCTACGAACCAGAAGTAGCCGTCGGCGTCGCGGCGGGCCAGGTCGCCGGTGACGTACCAGTCGCCCCGGAAACACTTGCGGTAGCGTTCCTCGTCGTTCAGGTAGGCCCGGAACATGGAGGGGAAGCCTTTTTTCAGCACCAGGTGGCCCTGTTCGCCCGGTTTGGCGATGAGATGAAAATCCGTGTCGCTCACTCCGGCGATAGCGGCTTCCACACCGGGCAGGGGTTTGCCCATCGAACCGGGCCTTACGGGCAGGGCAGGGAAATTGGCGATCATGATACCGCCGGTTTCCGTTTGCCACCAGTTGTCGAGCACGGGCACCCCGAAGGTTTTCTGGCACCACAGCACCGCGTCGGCGTGCAGGGGTTCGCCCACGCTGAGCAGAAGGCGCAGGTTTTCCAGCTTATATTGTTCCCGCGGCCGGATATCCATGCGCATCAGGCGCCGGATGGCCGTGGGTGCGGTGTACCAGACGTTCACCTTCTGGGCTTCCAGGGTGGCATACCAGCGCGCGGCGTCGAATTCCTCCTCGTCCACCACGTTGGTCACGCCATTCACCAGCGGCGCGATGATGCCATAGGAAGTGCCGGTGACCCAGCCGGGGTCGGCGGTACACCAGAAGACGTCGCCGGGATGGAAATCGAGCACGTATTTGCCTGTCATGTAATGCGTCAGTACGGCCCGGTGCACGTGCAGGGCGCCTTTGGGCATTCCGGTAGTGCCGCTGGTGAAGTGCAGCAGGGCCGGATCTTCGGGGTCGGTGGGCGGAATGGTGAACTGAGCCGGCGCCGCCGCCATCAACAGGGGAAGCGACAAAATGCGCTCCGATTGGTGCGTTTCTGCATCGGTGAGCAGGATATATTGCAAGCCGGGCAGCCGTTCGAGTATCTGCTGCACCGTTTTGCTGAACAACGCGGTGGTGGTCACCAGCACTTTCGCATTGCCCCGGCTCAGCCGCTGCCACACCGGCTCGGGACCGAACACGGAGAAAAGGGGGCAAAAAACGGCGGTCTTTTTCAGGGTTCCCAGGGCGGCGATATACAATTCCGGTATGCGGCCGGCGAAGGAAAAAACGGTGTCGCCTTTAACTACGCCGAGTTGGCCGAGTACATTGGCGAAGCGGGCGGTGCGTTGTTGCAGTTCCGCATAAGTCGCTTCTTCCACCCGGCCGTTTTTGCGCAGCCAGCGCAACGCCGCGGTATTTTTCAAAGGGCCGGCGGCATGGCGGTCGACGGCTTCATGGGCGATATTCAATCCCTTTCCATCCGGCAAACCGGCTAAATGCCGCTCTGTTTCACGCCAGTTAAATGAACGGTAAAAGGCGGCATAATTTTGCAAATTGGGTATTACGTCGGTTTGCAGCATCATATACCCCGTTTTTTTGCAAAAATATTTGCCTGAATTATGAATGCACAAAATCAAAGTTGCCGGCAGGAGTGATCCTGGTCATCCCCCCGCCCTGCCGGGTGAGCAAAACTTTTTTTCATCTCTTTTGGAAATTCCCGGATGTAATCCCTACCTTTGCGGGCGCTTTTTGAAAAAGGTATAAATTTAGGGAAAAAACGATGGAAATCATTGCCATTCAAGGTCACCGGAAAGAGGATTCCGGCAAACAGGAGGCTAAAAAAATCCGCCGCACCGGTCTGGTTCCGGCGGTCATGTATAAGAGCGGCGGGGGCGATGCCGTCCAGTTCAGCATCGATCCCAAATCCTTCCGGCATTTGGTGTATACTTCGCAATTCAAACTGGCGGAGATCGAGGTCAATGGCAACAAACGCCGCTGTATTGTCAAAGCAATCCAGTTTCATCCGGTCACCGATGAAGTGGTACATATCGACTTTCTGGAACTGGTGCCAGGTACGGAATTCAAAGCCACGGTACCGCTCCGTTTCGAAGGTCAGGCGCCCGGCGTAAAGGCCGGCGGCAAATTCATACCCAAATTGCGCCGGGTGGATATCCTCACGACGCCGGAACACGTGGTGGACGAAGTGGTGGCCGATATTTCCGGCATGGAACTGGACGACACCATCCGGGTGCGCGATATCCGGCTGCCGCAAGGGGTACAAATCACCAACAACGGCGCTATTCCGATCGCAACTATCGAGGTCCCCCGCGCGCTGCGTGGCGGCAAATAAAGTGGGGTTTGTGAGGTTTAGAGGGTTTATGAGGTTTAGAAGGGTTTAGAAGGGTTTAGAAGGGTTTAGATATAGCCGGTGACGGTAACAAAAAACAAAAGGCAAAGGGCAGGCGCTCTTTGCCTTTTGCTTTTGGTTAAATTACTTTTCGTCGAAATTAAACAATACCTCCGGTGAAAAGCGCCTTTACTTTTCAGACTTTTGCTTTTTATCCCGCACTTTTTCTGAAAGGCGCTGCCCATGTATCGACGTATTGCTCTGGCCGCTTTGTATGGTTTTTCGGTTGGTATCCTGCCGCTGAATGCCCAGGTTTTCTGGCACGAAACCTTTTCCAGTGAAGGCGCCGCCGTATCAAAGTGGAAGAACGGCGGCAACAATCCCGGTTTGGCCGACTGGACCTGGACCGACAATCCGGCAGCAGGTTATCAGGATGACGGATTGCCCGTATTTGCCGCGCCCACGGCCACCAGCGGCTATTTTTTCTTCGACTCGCATCAAAACGGGCAGGTTGCCCACGACGTCACCCTCAGCGGATTTGGCCGCCCGGCCAATTGTTCGGACAAAACGGACGTGCGCCTGCGTTTTTTCACCCAGTATATCTATTTCAACCCTGAAGGCGCCGAAGCCTGGGTAGGAGTGAGCACCGATAGCGTCCATTTTACCTATAAACCGCTTTTTGAAGGGTTGCCACCCAATCTGCCTTTTCACGATTGGGTAGAGGTTGCGCTCGACGAGGCCGACAACGCGCCGAAAGTGTGGCTGCGTTTCCGCTGGATCGGCCAATACGAATACCACTGGAAGATCGACGACCTGAGCCTGTACCGTTTTTATACCCCCGATGCCGATTTCTGTGAAACAGCCGCGGATATTTCCCCGTTCTTCGACCCCCTGCCCGGCGTGGTCCGCACCACCGGCGTTTTTGACAATAGCGATGCCACGGTTTCAGCCACCGATCCGGAAGTGAACTGCTGGGGCGAAGCCGGCCCCGGCGGCGCCGATATCCTGAACAATACCCTGTGGTTCACCTTTACCGGGAATGGCGGCGTCTACGAGTTGCAAACCGTACCCTGTACGGCCGATCCGTACATCGGCGAAGCCCAGGGCAACAAAGGCGACACGCAGATGCTGGTATTTACCGGCGAACACTGCGGCGACCTCACACCCGTGCAATGCAACGACGACCTGTTTCTTTCCGGTCAGCCCGATTTCCGGGCCGGTATCACGCTGGAGACCCAGTTCGATCAGATCTATTACCTGCTGATCGACGGCTTCGACAACCAGGGCGTGGCCGCCACCGGTGAGTTCTGTATCCAGATACTGCGCAAAACCACCGTTACCTGCGGCGAGGGCCGGGCGGGCGCCTTCACGCTGGCCAACAACGGCTACCTCTGCGCCGGTCAGAACCTGTTCGATCTGATGACCCTCGATACGGCCTCTTTCGTCCTGCCCACCGTGGGACCGCATTCCGGCCTGGCCTGGTGTTTTACTAATACCGTGGTGCCGCAGAACGTATGGCCGGGGAACATCCCCGGCGTGGCCGGCACGCCTTTTACGGGAGAGGTGGAAGCGCCGTCGCTGCTCAACAACGGCCAGTCGCTGGATTACGGCACATATTACCTGACGCCCGTGGTTTTAGGCGGCGGCGTGCTGACCAACCCCGGCTCCCTGCCGTATATTTTTAACATAGACCCCAATTTGGGTTGCTATTTTACCGGACAATCGAGCCGCCTGGTGTTGCTGCCCCCGCTCGACAACCTGACGGCAACCATCTCGGTAACGGAAGAAACCCTGCCGCCCGGCAGTAACGGCGCCATCACGCTCGGTGCGGGAGGAGGATCGGGCGCCAGCCAGAACGATCCGGCCTTGTATCAATATAAATGGAGCAATGGCGCTACCACCCGAAACCTGTCCGGCCTGAAGGCGGGCGATTACACGGTGACGATTTCCGACGCGAGCGGCTGCGTTGCTCCGCTGATCCAAACCGTGACGGTGCCGGCAAAAACGGTGCAAACGGAAGATCCTGCCGTGGTGCGTTTCCTGGCGCTCAGCCCAAACCCGGTTCGCGACGCCGTGTTGCTACAGTTGTCCCTCGAGGCGCCGGCGGCCGTCCGGGTGGAAGTGACGGACCTGCCGGGACAGGTTTTATGGTCGCGGGATGCCGGTGTGGCGCAACAACTGGAGTGGCGTCTTGGACTGGAACAACTGGCCGCCGGGATGTATGTGCTGCGGGTGAACGTTGGCAGCGAAGTGGCGTTGCGGCAGTTGGTGAAGATTTAACTTCAAATTTCCCGACAAAAAAAGATTTTTACGCCATGTTCGAACTCACGCAATCCCCCTTCGGCAAATACCGCCGCTATACCCTGCATCACCCTGAAACCGGCGACGGCTTCAGCATCGTGCCCGAACGCGGCGCCAACGTCCTCGAAATCCACTTCGGCGGCTTCAACGTACTCGATGGCTACCAGACGCCCGACGAACTGGAAGCCGGCAAATGGGGCAAAAGCGCCCTGCTCTTTCCCTTCCCCAACCGCCTGCGCGACGGACAATACAGCTGGCTGGGACACGATTATACCTTTCCCATCAACAGTGCCGCCACCCGCAACGCCATACACGGCTTCGTGCGCGACGAAGCATTTGAGGTAGTGCGGATAGAACTGACGACCGAAAGCGCCGAGCTAAGCTGCCGGCTCGATTATCGCGGTCATCACGCCTGGTATCCCTTTCCCTTTCTGCTGGAAGTCACTTTCAGCATCACCAACCGCAATGAATTCAATGCCTCGTTTTTCCTGAAAAACCGGCACCGGGAAGCCATCCCCCTGGGTTTGGGCTGGCATCCTTATTTCCGCCTCACCGACCGGGCCGCTGACCATTATCTACACCTTCCGTCCTGCTCGATGGTAGACATCGACGAGCGTATGATCCCCACCGGTGCCCGCACGCCCTACCCTGATTTTGCGGCGGAAAAACTGCTGGGAAAAACCACGCTCGACAACTGTTTCGCCGTGGAAGGAGAACACCCGCTCTACCATCTGTCCCTGCGCGGCGGCGGCCATGCGCTGGCCCTGGCCGCCAGCAAAGACCTGTTTCCCTATTTTCAGGTGTTCACCCCGCCCGGCGGCGATACCATTGCCCTCGAACCCATGACCTGCAACGTCAACGCTTTCCAAAACGGCGACGGCCTCGTTACGGTGCCCGCTGCCGGCGACTGGACGGCGGCGTTCAGGGTGGAGTATTATGGGGGGTGAAGGGGGGAAACTTAACCTTAACTTAATCTCCCCTTCAAACTGGCTTAATACAGGTTCCGGTGCTTTGCACCCGAAAATCTGTATCTAACTATGAAACGCAGTTCCTACCCTTTCCTCGGCATTTTGCTGCTCCTTCCGCTTTTTCTTCACGCCCAGAAGGGCTCCATTTCCGGAAAAATTATCGATGCCAAACTCGCCGAAGGCCTGATCGGCTGTACCGTTAAGGTGGACGACGGCGCTGCCGGCGGCGCTATTACCGATTACGAAGGACGTTACATGATCGCCAACATTCCCGCGGGAAAACACACCATTACTGTAACCTATACCGGCTACACCGATAAACGTATCGAGGAGGTGGAGGTGAAAAACGGCGAGGCCACCACGGTGGATATCGCCCTGGAAGACGCCGCCAACCAGGTGATCGCCGAGGTGGTGATCACGGCCAATGCCCAGCGCTCCACCATGGGCGCGCTTACCATCCTGCAAAAAAACAGCGCCTTCGTGGCCGACGGCATCAGCGCCGAGATCATCAAACGCACCCCCGACCGCACCACCAGCGATGTGATCCGCCGGGTGAGCGGCGCCAGTATCCAGGACAACAAATTTGCCGTCATCCGCGGCCTGAACGACCGCTACAATATCGCCCTGCTCAACGGCGCCCTGCTCAGCAGCACCGAGCCCGACCGCAAGGCCTTCTCTTTCGACCTTTTCCCCTCGGCCATGCTCGACAACTTAGTGGTAGTAAAAACCGCCACGCCCGACCTGCCGGGCGAGTTTGCCGGCGGCGCTATACTGGTGAATACCAAAGACATACCGGAAGAAAACTATGTTCGGGTGAATGTCGGCGGCGGCTACAATACCGTTTCCACTTTTAAACCCTATATGACCGCCCAGGGCGGCGGTACCGATTTTCTCGGTATGGACGACGGTACGCGCGCCCTGCCGGCAGGCTATCCGGACGCCACGACGTTTCAAAATGCCACGAAGGACGACCGGGTCCGCTACTCCCAGATGTTGAA
>JAKLJF010000292.1 GCA_023151335.1 Thermoanaerobaculia bacterium
CGAGGTGGCCGTGCCCGTGTTGCCGCAGGCGTCCGTAGCCGTCCACGTGACGATGAGCGTGCCGCCAACGCATACGTCGAGCGACGTGGCGTCGAAGTTGTAACTCAACTCCGGATCGGTATCGCAGTTATCCGTCGCCGTGGCCGAGGCCAGCCAGTTGCTGACAGCAGCAGCCGGGTCGGTCGTCTCATTGATATCGCCACAATCGAGCGTGATCGCAGCCGGGGCCGTGACCACCGGGTCTTCCGTATCCGGCACCACCGTGATCGTCGAGGTGGCCGTGCCCGTGTTGCCGCAGGCGTCCGTAGCCGTCCACGTGACGATGAGCGTGCCGCCAACGCATACGTCGAGCGACGTGGCGTCGAAGTTGTAACTCAACTCCGGATCGGTATCGCAGTTATCCGTCGCCGTGGCCGAGGCCAGCCAGTTGCTGACAGCAGCAGCCGGGTCGGTCGTCTCATTGATATCGCCACAATCGAGCGTGATCGCAGCCGGGGCCGTGACCACCGGGTCTTCCGTATCCGGCACCACCGTGATCGTCGAGGTGGCCGTGCCCGTGTTGCCGCAGGCGTCCGTAGCCGTCCACGTGACGATGAGCGTGCCGCCAACGCATACGTTTAGCGACGTGGCGTCGAAGTTGTACGTCAGTTCCGGGTCGGTATCGCAGTTGTCCGTCGCCGTAGCGCTTTCCAGCCAGTTGCTGACAGCAGCAGCCGGGTCGGTCGTCTCATTGATATCGCCGCAGTCGAGCGTGATCGCAGCCGGGGCCGTCAGCGTTGGCAATACCTGATCCTGTACTGTCAATATCTGTGAGCAGGTAGCGGTATTTCCACTTTGATCGGACACCCGGTAAACACGTGTAATAGTTTTTGGACAATTTTTACCGTTATCCGTTTCATTTTCTAAAATAAAAGAGGCTTCATATACTGAACAATTATCCGATACATCGCCGGTACCATCCATAAATTCAGACAGGCTGGTAAATACAGGCTGTTCATCCGCGGCGCAGGCCGCGGTAATATCATCGGGGCAAGACATCATGGGCGGAATCAGGTCTTGCACGGTTATGGTAGCCACACAAGTTGAGGCATTTTGGCTACCGTCTGTCACCGTCATAACAACGTTATTGGCGCCCAAATCCGCGCAGGTAAATTCCATGCTCGCGGGGGACAGGCTCAGGGTGGCGTCGCAGTTATCCGTGCTTTTACTGCCAATTTGTGCAGCGACGACACTGGTGGCGCCCTGTGCATTCAGATAAACCGTCAAATCGTTACAAACCGCATTCGGCGATTGCATATCCTTCACAATCACCATAAACTGGCAGGTAATGGTGTTGCCGTTTCCATCGGTCGCTTCATACGCGATCGTATGAACACCAACCGGGTAATAAGCGCCTGGGTTACCACCGGTTGGACCGCTGATTATCACATTATTCGGTATAGTGCAATCGTCTATGGCAGTTGGCGGTGTCCAGTTTGCATGCGCCCCGCAGGCATCCACGTCGTTATTGAGCATAATGTCCGCCGGGCAGTTGACCCAATGCAAGCCATTCGTATCATCGATTTCTATTTCAAACTCCTCCATATCACTGCAAACGCCCAGTGAAGCAGTTACCGTTACCGTCCAGACGCCTTGGGCCAGACCAGCCTGAAAACCCGGTATTGCTGGATTTAATCCGGTGCTGTTTCCATCAGCAAGACCGGCGCCGGTCCCACCCGACCAGTCATAGACAATCGCCGGATTAGCCGGCACTGCAGACAATAGTATATCCGACGCATCAGCACCCGGACAAACCGGGCCTATATTTGCCAGTTCGTTTATCGTCAGCGCCATGCCGGCGGCTATATTTATTTCAATCGTCGAGGTGCAATTATTGTCATCAGTAATGGTCACAGTATAGTTGCCGGCGGCTAACCCGCTGTTAGCGGCTGCATCCGGGGTATTGCCTGCTCCCCATGCAAAAGTATACGGCGTAGTTCCACCGGTTACGTCTATCACGGCAGTGCCATCGGCATTACCCAGGCAGGTCTCGTCTGTTTTTGAAACTTCAGATACCGCAAGCGCAGTGGGCTGGTCTATAACGACTGTTTGTATGGCAGAACAACCATTGGCATCCGTTGCCGTCACCTGATAAGTGCCGGCTTCCAGGTTTAGGGCCGTCGAACCTGCATCGGGGCCAACCACACCGGTTTCCGCAAAACCGTTGCTCCAGGAAAAGTCATAAGGGCCGGCGCCACCGTTGGCGATTACCGTGGCAGCTCCGTCATTAGCCGTATGACAGGATTCATCCGTAACGGATGATACTACCAACGTTACGCCGGTAGGGTCGGCGATCTCAAAAACCCCGACAACCGAACAGCCATTATCGTCGGTCACAGAGAGGGTATAACCACCCGCTGCCAGGCCGTTGGCCGTCGAGGTCGCCATATCGTTCTCCATAAGCCCGGAACTCCAGATAAAATCGTATAATCCTGTGCCGCCCGAAGGTGTAGCCATGGCAGAGCCATTTTCACCACCTGCACAATCGGCATTGATGGTTTCGATATCCAACGTAAGGGCGAGCGCGGGCTCAGAGAGCATTATTTCAGCGGTGGCAGTACAATTATTGGCATCGGTAACGGTGACGGTATGTGCGCCAGCGCCCAATCCGGTAGCCGTCAGGTCGGTGCTGCCGCTGCTCCAGGTATAAATATAAGGGCTGGTTCCGCCGGAAGCGAAAACTGTTGCCGTACCATCATTACCATTAAAACAACTGACATCCGTATGTGCAGGGATGGAAGTGGACAGTAATTCAGGCTGGGAAATGGTGACCGTTGCCGTGCCTGTACAGAAAACGCCGTCCGTCACCGTTACAGTGTAAATACCCGCGACCAGATTAATAGCTGTTTGAGTGGTTTGATTGCCGGCATTGGCCGACCATTGGTAGGAATAAACACCCGTACCATCGGCTGCAATGGCCGTAACCGCACCGTCATTACCGCCCGAGCAGGTTACATTTTCACCAATAATTGTGATATTCGTCAATTGGCAATCGGGACAAGCCAGCGGTCCGCCTTCATTTCCGCAATAGAGGTTTACGTTGCCGCCGCCCAGGGTTCTGAAATTATTATCTGCATTTACAATAATGTTTGTATTCAGGGGATCATATACATTATCGTATAAATATAGTATCCCATTGCAACCGTCTTCTATTTTGAAGGTAAATACTTCTATATCCGTATTTGCCGGTATATCAAATAAAGTATAAGACCCGGAATTTGCAGGCGCAAAGAAAAAATAATCTTTAAGCGGATTTTCAGCCGGGTGGTTCAATTGGGAAAAGGCGAATTCCAGGGCGGTCAGATTGGTCAGGTTTGTGATCTGTGCAACGCCCGGGCCTGCACCATCGGGATCTGGTAATACAATGGTAAACTGTGTGCTGCCCGTGATGCGCGCCCAGGGGCCGGAATAGGGTTTCGTACTCTTGAACGAAACACGGTATGTCTGGCCATCAGGGTCAAGCACCATTTTGTACGTAACGCAGGCGCAATTGTCATCGTTGGCCGGGTCGGACAGCGTTGCTTCTGCCGTTGCCGTACAGCCGTTCTGATCAGTCACGGTGACCGTGTACGTACCGGCGCTCAAAGCGCCTGCATTGGCCGCGGTTTGTGCCGGGGCCGTATTCCAAACGTAGGTGTACGGCGCTGTGCCACCGCCTGCATTGACCGAGGCCAAGCCATTGACACCGCCGATGCAGGTGGGATGGTTCAAAATGTCGATCGAAGCCTCTAGTGGCGCCGGCTCACTGATCTGCACGCTGGCCGTTGCAGTACAACCGCTATTGTCCGTGGCGGTAACGGTATACGTGCCGGCTGGCAGATTCCATGCCGCGGCATTGTTTTGAGGCGGTTGGCTGCTCCAGGAGTAAGTATATGGCTCAGAGCCATTCGAGGCCAAAGCCTGGGCGGTACCATTCGCCACGCCGGTACAGAGGGCATCGGTTGAAGCGCTGATAACTACGGAGAAGCCCAACGCCGGCTCGGTAATAGTAACGCTGGCCGTTGCCGTACAACCGCCGCTATCGGTAACCGTCACGGTGAACACGCCGGCCGGGAGGTTTGTAGCCGTCGCCGTTGATTGTCCATTGCTCCATAGGTAGGTATATCCCGGCGTGCCACCGTGAGCGGAAGCAGTTGCCGTTCCGTCGGCCCCCCCCCGGCAAGTCACATGATCAGATTCGTCAATGTCCGCTTCAAATTCAATTGCAGGTAAAACCACTGTCTCTGTGTTGGTAGCCGTACAGTTATTGGCGTCTGTAACGGTCACCACATACAGACCGGGGGCCAAGCTTGTTATTGTCTGTAAAATAGAACCGTTGCTCCACAGATACTGGTATGGCGGTGTCCCCCCCGATGCGTGTGCCTTCAGGGCGCCGGTAGGTTCGTTGGAACAGGATACAGCCACCAGGGCTTCAATGGTTGCAACGAGGGCATCCGGCTCAGCAATGGTCACCGAACCGGTACCCGTACAACCCAGGCCGTCCGTAACCGTTACGGTGTAAGTACCGGCAACCAGGTTGAGGGCCGTTTGCGTGGTTTGGTTATCCGCTTCCGGTGGCCATACATAGCTGTACACAGGGGTACCGTCGGCAACGATAACCGTTGCCTGGCCATCGTTACCACCTTTGCATCTCACTTCCTCCGGCAGAACGGTAATATTGGTCAATTGACATTCGGCACACGCCAGCGGTTCGCCGGCATTATCGCAATACAGGTTAACATTCCCGCCACCCAGCGTTCTGAAGTTATTATCGGCATTAACAATGATATTGGAATTTAACAGATCTGCATAGTTGTCATAAAGATATACCTCGCCGATACAGCCTCCGTCTATACGGAATGTAAATAATTCAATATCCGTATTAGCGGGAATATTGAACAGGGTGTAGTATCCGGAATTGACCGGGGCAAAAAATATATAGTCTTTCGAGGGGTTTTCCGCGGGATTATTCAATTGCGAACTGGTTATATTTAATGAAGTCAAAGAGGTAAGATTCGTGATCTGAGCAGCGGCCGGGCCGGCGCCGTCGGGGTCGGGCAATACCACTGTAAATTGTGTGCTGCCTGTGATACGGGCAAAAGGCCCGGAAAAAGCCGCGGCACTATTAAAAGAAACACGGTAGGTTTGGCCATCCGGATCGAGGGTCATTTTGTACGTAACGCAGGTACATCCCACATTGTTACTTTCATTGCCGGCATACAGGTTAATATTGCCCCCACCAAGGGTTTTAAAATTGTTACCGGAATTTATTGACCCATTTGAACTCAATGGGTCTGCATTGTTACTAAGTAAATACAACGGCCCGTTACAAGGGCTAGAGGTTTGAAAAGAAAACAGATCAATCCAGGTATTAGCCGGAATATCAAACGGCGTATAAGTTCCGGAATTGGACGGCGCAAAAAACAGATAATCTTTGGCCGGGTTTTCAACCGGGCTATTGATTTGGGAAAAACCCCACTGAAGCGCCGTCAGATTGGTAAGATTGATAACTGCAAACGCCATCGGCCCCATGGCATCCGGATCCGGCGCTACGATGGAGACCTGCGTTGAATTGGTAATACGCGCCATCGGACCAACATAAGGAACCGTGCTTCGTATCGCGAGGGTATACGTTTGAGAAATGCCATTATAACTCAGGCGATAATATACCGCGGCATTGATGCATTGAATAGAAAAAATAAACAATACTGCAAGCAGGGAGAGTCGAATTCTTTTCATGATCAGTTATTATTTTAAATACCAGTGGTAAACGCCACCGATGGATTAAACAGGAATTTCAAGGATTTCTGAAATACAGATCAGTGTACTATCAGCAGATTATGCGGAACAGAATGGCGTCCGTCTGCAGATTGAAATACGAGATGATACAAACCCGGTTTCCAATCTTTTACCATTATGTTTTGTGTAAACTCCCCCTTTCCGGCAGGTATGGACTGCAGCCAGATCAGCTGTCCGGAAATATTGTGAATAGCCATTTCAACATCTCTTGTTGCATCCGAAACCCGGTTCCAGGT
This sequence comes from Thermoanaerobaculia bacterium, assembly GCA_023151335.1. Classification (GTDB taxonomy): domain Bacteria; phylum Bacteroidota; class Bacteroidia; order Chitinophagales; family Saprospiraceae; genus M3007. The sequence continues at coordinate 6,054 of JAKLJF010000292.1, forward strand.
AACTGTGACCTGTTCATCGGCAGGCAGTGGCGCTACCTTTATATTTTCAATGTCTGATCCTGTGTTATCCGGCGCCCCGCTAACCAGCCCGCAGTCTACAGCCCCCGTTGCAATACCCGCGTATGCATTACCTCTTGCGCCCAATACTGCAATATGTTGGGTCACGTTAAAGCCTTCGGCAACCACCGAACGTATCAGGGGATCGTCGTTGGAAGTCAGTTCAACCAAACCGGGACATTCCCCCGCGGCATTGACAAAGTCAAATAATGGTGTTACTTCTCCTTCCGAAAAATTGATCTTATCGGTGGGGCCATTCACCATGGCAATCGCCACAAAAGTGTATCCGGGCGCCTGTTGCAGGTTTTCAATATAAGCATTGTCAGCCCAAACAAGCCCCTCGATCCTGCTCGTGATGGCGGGGACAAATGCGACGCCTGCCGGCACGCGCAAAATGATCTGTGCGGACCCCGTTTTATTCATCGGAGCAGTCCAGCTTTTTTCAGAAATCACACTGACGGTGTACAC
>JAKLJF010000293.1 GCA_023151335.1 Thermoanaerobaculia bacterium
TCGCTGTTGGTATTGTTTTTCGGGTCGAAAGAGCCGTCGCCGAACAGCAGCAGGAAGTGGAATTTATCGGGATTGCGTTCCAGCAGCATTTTGGCAAAATCGCGGATAGCCGTGGGGTCTTTGGCGCCCGAGGAGAACTCGTTATACAGTTTTTCGATAGGTACCGTCACGACATCCAGGCTGCTGTATGCCCGGCGGTGTTCGGCCAGTTGTTGTGCGGAGGCTTCGAATTCCGGATGGTATACGATGGCCATGTGCACGTTGTCGGTACCGTGTATATTTTGGTTGTCAATTTTCCCCACGGTTTTCTGCGGTTTGGGGAATGCGTAATTGTCATAGAAAGCGACAAAATCGCGCAGCACGCCTTTTGTCGCGGCGCCAAACTCGGCCGAACCGCCGCTGACGGTGGCCAGTTGTTTTTTGGGTGTTTGGGGCGTACTGATGTCCCAGATGGTAAGCGGGCCGTTCACATTGCCGAGGCGGAAGGTGGCGGCATCCTGTGTCAGCGTTTGCAGGTCGCGGAATTCCAGCGGATTTTGGTCGACCATGCGCAGCCGCCGCCGGGCGATGATCTCGATGTAGTCGAGCCAGCCTTCGCTGGGTTCGGCAGCCGGCAGGTATTGCACTTTGACGTCTACTTTATCGGCCGCGGGTTGAAAGCCGCCGTTGATCGTCACGTTGGAAGCAAAACTTGCCTCGTTATTGCTGATCAAAACGCTGTAAACCAGACCCGAAAACGTGGAGCTGCCGGCCTGTATCCGCAGGTTGGTGTTGACGCCGCAGCGCCCGGCAAACTCCGAGCGCAAACGGGCGGTGGAACCGCTGACGATATTGGGGAATGTGAAACTGTAAGTGCGTTCGCGGGTCTGGTAAAAATAGTCGCCGAACCAGCGTTTACCGGAACCCTGGGCGGAGTTGAAAAAGTCGAGCAGGTTCACCGTTTCGGTTTCGAGGCGTTGCACGTCGTCGAATTCCTCCGTCACAAAAGAGGCCGGCACGCTGGCTTGTTCCGTTATCCGGAGGCCCTGCCCGGCGCCTGTTTTGATAAAATACCAGGCGTGGTGGTCGTAGAGGTGCTGGGTGATCGTCAGCGGCATGTCGGTGTCGGCAGGGCGATGCGAGCGGGGCGCCGGGCCTACCCCGTAGAACAGGATATAGTCGCCGTTGTCGAACTTTCCGTCGGATTCGCCCACTACCACGATGGCGTTTTCCAGCAGATCGTCGGGGCGCGGATCGCCGTTGCGTTCGGGTACCATGGCGCCGCCGTTGCCGTATAGGCGTATGGTGCGGGGGTCGATGTTTTCCAGGTTGCTGATCCCCAGGTCATTTTTCAGAAAGTTGAAATCCAGTTTATACACGCCGGTCTGGTTGATGCCGAACTTGTACAGGGTACCGTCGCTGAGGGCCGAAGTGTAGGTGAACGGCCCGCCGCGCGGTTTGACCGGTTCCGCTTCGGGTGTGATGATGACCCGGATGGCAAACGAGGTAATGCGCTCGTATCCGCCGCCCGTTTTCCGGATGGGGTAAAACCGCACACGCCCGAAGAAGCGGCTGCGTTCTTGTTCCACCGAGGCGTCTATCTGCACCGTTTCGCTCAAGGCGGCGTCTTCGGCGCCGGCTTTTTTGGTAAACGGCTCATATTGCACGGCTACGAACTCCGCCGTGATGCGCGAGCGTCCGGGCAGGGCAAAACGTATGGCAGCCCGGGCACGGCATCGCCGTACAGGCATTGCTCAAAACCCCAGATCTCGACCGTCTCGCCGTGCGGCAGGGTTTGCAGCCGTGGTTCTGCAGCCCAGTTGAGCGTACGCTGCAGGGTGATGGTGTTTTGAGCAAACAACGCGCCGGTCAGCAGCGCCAGGAAGAGTGTAAGCCGGTATTTCATTGTTAAAAGCCTGGTTGGGTAAGTACGGCAAATTTGGCGCGCCGGAAGCGAAACAGGTTGCCCCCGTATCGCGCGTTTTGCCAATATGCAACAAATTTCGGGAAAAAAAGATGGAACGGGCGCGATGTTTAATAATAAACGATCGAACCAAAGTATAATACCAATTCGGTAACGACAAACAAGTATAAATATCTCGAAAAAACAAATTCCCTGTTGGCGCGGTTGTCGTAAAACATCAGGATGGCCATATAAAGGATCGGATCGGCATACCGTTGGAAAAACATGAGCGATAATGACAGCACAAAGAGGATCAACAGGAGAAAATAATTCTTCCGGAAATTTTTAATGCAATAGTAGGCCACGATCAGCACACCCAGATAGCTGGCAAACAGAAATGCCGGCGCACCGACCGGGGAGGGAAGCCGAAGGAAAATTTTGGAGATCAATCCGCCTTGCACCAACTGAAGGTCAAAGCCCTGAAATGTGTATAATAAAACGTATAAAACGCCAATTCCCAGAAATAAGCCGGCTTGCCGGTAGTTGATCCGGGGTAATTCGCGCTTGCCGAGGTAAAATATTACCGGATAGCAATAAAGTGGAAACATAACGAAGCCAAACGGCAAGGTCAACAACATATTGGAGTGCTGATGCAGGCTTTGTGCGTGTGGTGGTACCAGGCCATGCCAGGCGTGCAACAGGTACAGGGCCGGCAATACCAGCATTATGTTGGACAAAACGTAAACCGACCGCCCCCATAGCCCCCTGAGGTGCGCAATGCTCCTGAAAAAGAAATAAATGGGTATCCAGAAATAAAATTGCCGGGTATAAAAAGCGCCAAAAGCAAATACGGCCGACATAATATGCAAAAAGAGGGCATTTTTCGCCAGGGCATATTCAAATGTCAGCATAGCCAGCGCTATAAAGAAAAAAGGAAGCTGATCGGTAACCAGGGCAAATCCGGTAGCGCGCAGGAAAGGGCTGCTTAAAAATGCGACCAGAATGACGATTACGGTATTCAGGTCGAATTTTTTAAACCGCAAAAAGTAATAGGCCAACAAGCCGGCGGCCAGGAAAATAGTCGCCAGGTTGATCAACCGCAGTACCCGGAGATCCTGCGACAGGTATTGGTAGAAAACGCCGTAAATGAGGTGATACAGGGGAAATGTTGCCGGCTCGTAGTCTTTAACGGCTTCTGCCAAAGGCAAGTCAATAAAGTGCAGGATGGTGGGCAGATGAAAATCACGCTCATCCCAGCGTTGCCGCTCAATGATGGGGTCCACCCAGAAAAAACCGAGCAGATAATAACAGGCTATAAATCCCAGCAAGAAGTAATTCGCAAGGCTTACCTTATTCGCATGGTTCACTTGGATTTTGATTTAAAATGGGTACACGGATGGATTATGCCGTACAAAATTAGACAAAAAACGGCATACGGCCACAAAAGCATTGTCGCCCATGCGTCATTTGTATTCTTTAACTTTTAAAGTGGTGGCAAGCCGGCCTTATCCCGGAATTTTTTTGTTACCTAACGTGCGTTTTAGATAGCCTGCCCAACGCGAGTCAATCCCATCATACTTCATGGCCGCGGTCACAGCTCCCCGGCCGCGTTCGCCACCTGTTCCGCCGTCAAACCGAATTTTTCGTACAACGTTTCGTAGGGCGCCGAAGCGCCGAAATGGTCAAGACCCACGACGCGACCATATAAACCCACGTACTTGTACCACCCGATAGATGCGCCGGCTTCCACGGCCACTCTCGCGGTACAGGAAGCGGGCAATACGCTTTCGCGGTAAGCGGCAGGTTGGCGGTCGAAGACGTCGGTGGAAGGCATGGACACTACGCGCACCCGTTTGCCTTTGGCATTCAGCAATGCTTTTGCCGCCACCGCAATTTCCACTTCGGAGCCGGTGGCGATCAGGATGACTTGAAAATCCTTGTCTTCCGTGAGTACATAGCCGCCTTTGCGGGCCTCTTCGGCAGGGGCCATGCCCTGGGAGGCGCGGTCGTAGTTGGTCAGGTTTTGGCGGGTGAGGATGAGCCCGGTTGGGCCGTCGGTGCGGGTGAGCGCCATTTTCCAGGCCACGGCGGTTTCGTTGGCGTCCATGGGGCGGATGAGTGAGAGGTTGGGCATGGCGCGCAGGGCGGCCAGGTGTTCGATGGGCTGATGGGTGGGTCCGTCTTCGCCGAGGCCGATGGAGTCGTGTGTAAGTACATAAATGACGCGGATGCCCATCAGGGCTGCCAGGCGCATGGAAGGGCGCATGTAATCGGTGAACACAAAAAAAGTGCCGCCATAAGGGATGACGCCGCCATGCAGGGCCATGCCGTTCATGATGGCTGCCATTCCGTGTTCGCGCACGCCGTAGTGGATATACTGGCCGGCAGGGTTTTTTACGCTGAACGGCGTTTGTCCTTTGGCGAAGGTTTTGTTGGAGGGCGTCAGGTCGGCCGAGCCGCCCACGAGAGCCGGGATTTTGGCAGCCATGAAGTCGAGCACCTTACCGGAAGCGTTGCGGGTGGCTACTTTACCCGCCGGGAATTCGGGGATGGCCAGGGCGGCTCCGGGCACTTCACCTTTTATGCATGCATGGAAGGCGGTGGCCAGTTCGGGGCGCGCCTTTTGGTATTTTTCCAGCAATTCCTGCCAGTTGCGTTCCGCCCGGGCGCCGTCGGGCACGGCTTTGCGGGTGTTTTTCAGCACTTCATCGTTGATATAAAACAACGGTTCGGCGGGTATGCCCAGTTTCTTTTTCGTCAGCAGCGCTTCGTCTTTGCCCAGGGGTGAACCGTGCACTTCTTCCGTGCCGGCTTTATTGGGGCTACCGAAGCCGATGACGGTACGGCAGGCGATGAGAGAGGGGCGGTCGGAAGCGCGGGCCAGGGTGATAGCCGAGCGGATAGCGTCGTAGTCGTGGCCGTCGATGCGCTGCGTGTGCCAGCCGTAGCCTTCGAAACGTTTCAGCACGTCCTCGCTGAACGACAGATGGGTTTCGCCGTCGATGCTGATATGGTTGTCGTCGTACAGCACGATGAGTTTCGACAGGCGGTTGTGGCCGGCCAGGGCGCAGGCTTCGTGCGAAACGCCTTCCTGCAGGTCGCCGTCGCTGGCGATCACGTAAGTGTGGTGGTTCACCACTTTATAACTGCCTTTATTGAAACGGGCAGCCAGCATCTTTTCGGCCAGGGCCATACCCACGGCGCTGGAGATACCCTGCCCCAGGGGGCCTGTGGTGGTTTCCACGCCGGGCGCGTGACCGTATTCGGGGTGGCCGGCGGTTTTGCTGTTCCATTGCCGGAAATTTTTGAGTTCCGCCAGCGGCAAATCATAGCCGTACAAATGCAACAGGCTGTAAATGAGCATGCTGCCGTGCCCCGCCGACAAAACAAAGCGGTCGCGGTCGAACCATTGCGGGTTTTGGGGATTGTGTTTCAGAAATTCTGACCACAGCACCGCCGCGACATCGGCCATACCCAATGGCATGCCGGGGTGACCCGAATTGGCTGCTTCCACCCCGTCGATGGACAGCCCGCGAATGGTATTGGCGATTTTTTTAAGCGTTTGATTTTTCATTGTATTGAATCAGCGAATGTATGTTGGATAAATTAAATGCCGGCGGCCCCCCTAAGTCGGGAGTTGGCAGGCCGGGGATCAAAGATGAAGCAGGTACACTGAAAATTAAACCGGAGAGCAGTAAACAGATTTGGCTGCAAACATAAGGAAGCGCCTGCAACTGCCACCTACAAACTTGTCTAAACCCTCTAAACTCTCTAAACTCTCTAAACTATCATAAACCACATTCTTCCTACCTTTTCCCGCAAAAAAAATATGAAGCAACACTTTTCATTCATTTTTGCCCTTCTCACGACCCACTTAGCCTTCGCCCAGATCACCGACCCCAAGGCCACCGAGGTTTGGGAGCCTGTACCGCCGAAAGTAACACCGGGTATTTTTCCGGGCAGCCCACCCTCGGATGCGATCATCCTGTTCGATGGCAAAGACCTGTCGCAATGGCGCAAATGCGCGCTCGGCTACGGCGGTAAAATGGAAGATGTGGAGGCCATTGCAAAAAAATACGGCTCCGAAATCAGGGAAGAACCGGCAGGCTGGGAGGTGAAAGACGGCGCCATGATCGTCAAACCCGGCACGGGCGCTATCGAAACAAAACAAGCTTTTGGCGACGTGCAGCTGCACGTCGAGTGGCTGGCGCCCGTTGATCCCGGCAAGGAAGGGCAGCAGTACAGCAACAGCGGCGTATTCCTGATGAGCAACTATGAAATTCAGGTACTGAATTCCTACGAAAATACCACCTACCCCAACGGGCAGGCCGGGGCAGTATACAAGCAGTCGATCCCGATGGCGAACGCCAGCCGTCCGCCCGGTGAATGGCAATCCTACGACATCGTCTTTACGGCGCCCCGTTTCGACAAAGCCGGCAAAGTGCTCAAACCTGCTACCATTACCGCCTTTCACAACGGCATACTGGTGCAAAATCACTTCGAACTGAAAGGCCCCACGATCTATATCGGCCACCCCTACTACGTGCAACACCCCGATAAACTGCCCATTATCCTGCAGGATCACGGCGACAAGGTGCGGTTCCGGAATATTTGGGTAAGAGCATTGTGACTTACGACTTAGGACTTTAGACTTACGACTTGGGAGCAGCGCCT
>JAKLJF010000294.1:0-3290 GCA_023151335.1 Thermoanaerobaculia bacterium
AAACCCGTTAAACCCGTTAAACCCGTTAAACCCGTTAAACCCGTTAAACCCGTTAAACCCGCTCAACCCGTTAAACCTTTTTAAACAAGTTTTGCCTCCAGTTCAACCGGCACTGCCGCGAGCGCCTTGCTCACCGGGCAGCCGGCTTTGGCCGCATTGGCGTGTTCCATAAACTGATCTGCCGCAAGTCCTGGCACGCTGGCTTCCAGGTACAGGGTGATTTTTGCGAAACCCCAGCCCGCATCGCCTTTTTCCATGTCGATGGTGGCGGAACAGCGCAGTTCCGACGGCGGGAACCCCGCACCGGAAAGGCGGAAACTGAGCGCCATAATGTAACAACCGGCGTGCGCCGCGGCGATCAGTTCTTCCGGGTTAGTCCCGGCTTTGCCGTCTTCGTTCTGAAAACGGAGTTTGGCGGAATAGGGGGTGTTGTCCAGTACGCCGGAGGGGCCGGTTAGCGAACCGGAGCCTTCCGCGCCGGAGCCGCGCCATACGGCGGATGCAGTGCGTTTGAATGATGCCATTGAGTGATTGAGTGATTGAGTGATTGAGTGATTAATCGGAACAAACACCGGCTATTTTGGTTCGGTATTTGTTCAGACATTTCGCGGCTCAAAGAAAAGACCTCTTTTTTGAAACCTGGTTTCGTTTTACAGTCAATTTCCGCACCTTTGCGCCGTTTTTAACATGGAGTGATGGAGCGATTGAGTGATTGAGTGATTAATTTCATACAACGCCGTAGGCGGCGTATTTGCTGGATTGGCAGCAGTTTCGACGCCGTTACCGCCGAGCCTCGGCTGTGCATAACAGCTGGGCCGGTACTTCGTCCGACGAATTTGTCGTCGGACGAATGCAGAACCGGGAGAACTCGTCCGACGACAAATTCGTCGGACGAGGAGGCAAGACAATGCCGTAGGCGGCGTATTTGCTGGATTGGCAGCAGTTTCGACGCCGTAGGCGTCGTATGAAATTAATCACTCAATCACTCAATCACTCAATCGCTCCATGAACTCAATCACTCAATCACTCAATCACTCAATGCAAGAAGAACTCTTCAAACGCCTCGTTTCGCATTGCAAGGAATATGGTTTCATTTATCCGTCCTCGGAAGTGTACGACGGGCTGGGCGGTGTGTACGATTACGGCCCCATGGGCGCCGAGTTGAAAAATAATATCAAAGAATATTGGTGGAAAGCGATGGTGCAGCTCCATGAAAACATTGTGGGCCTCGACAGCGCCATTTTTATGCACCCTAAAATCTGGAAGGCATCCGGGCACGTGGATGCCTTTAACGATCCGCTGATCGACAACAAGGATTCGAAAAAACGCTATCGCGCCGATCAGCTGATCGAGGGCGAGATCGACAAACTCGAAGCCAAGATTGAAAAAGAGGTGGAAAAGGCCCGCAAGAAATTCGACAACTTCGACGAGGCGCTTTTCCGCGGTACCAACCCACGCGTGGTCGATTGGGCACAACGCGCCGACGCCATTGCCAAACGCCTGGCCAACGCGATGAAAGTCAATGATATGGCCGATTTGAAGGCGCTCATCGAGGAACTGGAAATCGCCGACCCGGATACCGGCTCGCGCAACTGGACCGAGGTGCGGCAATTCAACCTGATGTTCAGCACCCAAATGTCGAACATCGCCGGGGAAGAAGGCAAGCTCTACCTGCGCCCTGAAACGGCGCAGGGCATTTTTGTCAATTTTCTGAACGTGCAAAAAACGACGCGTCAGAAAGTGCCCTTCGGGATTGCCCAGATTGGCAAAGCCTTTCGCAACGAGATCGTAGCCCGGCAGTTTATTTTTCGCATGCGCGAATTCGAGCAGATGGAAATGCAGTATTTTATCCGTCCCGGCTCGGAAATGGACTGGTATCAGTACTGGAAAGAAAAACGTATGGCCTGGCACCGCGCGGTGACGCCGGCCCAAAAATTGCGCTTCAAAGACCACGATAACCTGGCCCACTATGCCAACGCTGCCGTGGACGTACAGTTCGAATTCCCCTTCGGGTTCAAGGAACTGGAGGGTATTCACTCCCGGACGGACTTTGACCTGGGCAACCACCAGGCTTTGTCGGGTAAAAAAATGCAATACTTCGACCCCGAATTGAACGAGGCTTACGTGCCCTACGTGGTGGAAACTTCCGTGGGCGTCGACCGAATGTTCCTGGCTGTATTGAGCAATGCCCTGGTGGATGAAACTGTACCCGATGCGCAGGGAGAGGATAGCACCCGTACCGTGTTGCGCATGGCGCCGGCGCTGGCCCCGGTCAAATGCGCCATTTTACCGCTAAAAGCCAATAACGACGAACTGGTTGGAAAAGCAAAAGCTATATTCAGTCAACTGAAGTTCCACTTTAAATGCCAGTACGACGACACCGCCGGTATCGGTAAACTGTACCGCCGCCAGGACGCGATCGGCACGCCTTATTGCCTGACGATCGACTTCGAAACGCTGGAAAACGACACGGTGACGATTCGTGAACGCGACTCGATGAAGCAGGAACGGGTGCCGGTGAGCCGGGTGGCAGAGATCGTCCGCGAGCGTACGGATATGACTCGCCTGCTGGAAATGCTGGCCTGATCCGGCGCTTAACAGTATATTTACCTGAGATAAAATGGGTTTGTCACACCGCTGACAAACCTTTTTTGTTTTTAACGCCGGTCAAGTTATTACAAATAAAGAGAAACATTACCTTTACGCCGGTTTCATCTCTCATGCAAAGTTGAACACCAGGAACGTTCGGCTTTGATTATCCCCCGCTTTAGTTAGATTTTATTCTGTTTGTAACACGCTTTGGCGTCTGGCGTACTACTGGTACGTTTTTTGTGTTAACAAATCCTTTAAAAAACCGCTTATCTCTTCCCCCCGTCCTTCCTGGGACAAAGTTGATCGTTTCTATTTTACTGCATTACAAAACTCAGCGCTTGTGAAGAGAATGTTACACCTATGTCGCTTCCTGTTGTTGCTTGTAACGGCATTGCCGGCAATTTCCCTGTCGGGCCAGGATATCCATTTTTCGCAGGTTGGAAATTCGCCGCTCAACCTGAGCCCCGGTTTAAATGGTGTTTTCGGGGGCGATATGCGATTTATTGCCAACTATCGCAACCAATGGCGCAGCGTGCGGGTGCCTTACAACACCTTTTCCGGCACTATTGAAAACAAATTTTACTACAACAGGGAAAAGTACGACCGGTATTTCACCGGGTCGCTGTTGTTCAACTACGATCGTCAGGGCAGCCTGAAACTCACCTCGCTGCAAATCGGCATCCCCATCGGCATTACCC
>JAKLJF010000294.1:3300-6533 GCA_023151335.1 Thermoanaerobaculia bacterium
GCCTCTTGCTTCGAACCATTTTCTTTCCCTGAGCGCCACGCCTGCATTTGGGCAGCGTTCATTCGACACGCACAACTGGTCTTTCGACGCGCAATTCGTAGATTGCCTGTACGATCCTTCCAACCCAACCCGCGAAGACGGCTCGCTGTTTACCACCAGCCTGCAATACTTCGACCTGGGCGCCGGGCTGAACTACCACTGGCAGGCCGATGCCAAAAGAACCCGCTTTGACATCGGCGGCGGAATACACCATATCAACCGCCCTAATCACAATTTTTGGACCAACAACCCCGACGACGTCAAACTGGCTTCGCGTTTTGCGTTATACGGAATGGGTATAGTGGAGTTAAGGCCCAATTTCGATCTAGCCCTGCAGGTGCAATATCAGCAACAGAAAGCATACCGGGAACTGGTGTATGGAGCGGGCGCCCGATTTTTGCTCAACGCCAAACCATACGAAGAACTGGCCCTTCAGGTGGGCGCACTGTTCCGCCATCGTTACAACGACGCGGTCATCTGGCACGCCGAAGTGTTCTGGAAAACCTGGACTCTCGGATTTTCCTACGATGTCAACGTCTCCGAATTCGACCAGGCGACCAACAACCGGGGCGGACCGGAAGTGTCTCTGAGTTACCGCCTTTATCGCTTTAAACCCACCAAGTTCTGCCCGATCGATTATTGATTGACCCATCCCTTTCGCATCATGTTAAGACCTGTAAGTATATTTTTATCGCTGTTTTTGTTGTTCATTGCTTCGACAACCAATGGGCAAAAAGGTATTCCGGATAAAATCGGCAAAAACACCGATCGGGGCCCTTCTTTAAGCGCCGTTAAAAAGAAAGCCGAAAACGGCGCCGAACGGGGCGATTACAGCCAGGCCGTCCACTATTACCGTCTTTTATGGAAACGCGACTCCACCGACGGCGATGCTTTGAATGGGCTCGGCGAAGCCGCCCTGGCCAATACCCAATACGATACAGCCATCTGGGCTTTTCAGACCCTGTTGAACAGGGGGCTGACCAAAGATGCCGGGCACACGATGGTGCGCCTGGCATACGCGTATTATTCTGCCGGTAATTATGAAGAGGCGGAAAGGCGTTACCGGCAGGTAGAAACGGTATCAGGCGTTTCAAAAAAATCGAAAGAAGACGCGGAAGCAGGCCTCGAATCCTGTGCCTGGGCAAGGGGCGTCGCAGGGGAACAAAGCCTTACCCTTGGCAACCGCATCGCAAAGTTAAACACCCGCTATGCCGAATATTCCCCCGCACGGGTTGAAAACACCTTATATTATACTTCATACAGCCGGCCCCTCAACCGCGATTCCAGTAAATTGCGTATGCAGGTCCTGACTGCTACCCCTGCGGGCGACAGCATGCGCATACAAGCCACTGACCTGAACGAAGAAAACAAACACACGGCCTACCTGGCTTTTAACGAAAACCGGACGGTGCAGTATTTTGCCCGGGCCGATCACGAAAAAGAGTCCGGGCTGCAATTTCAACTATACCGGCGTAAAAGTACCGGCCCCGGCACCTGGGGCTCCGTCGAAAAATTGCCGGATTATATTAACCTGAAAGATTATATCGCCACACAACCGAATGTAGGCCGTCTGCCGGGCGATACGCTTGAAACCCTGTTTTTTGTGAGCAATCGGCCCGGTGGCGCTGGTAAAAAGGACATCTGGTATTGCCATATCTTGAAAGACTCCTTTGCCGCGCCACAAAACCTGAAAGCCTTAAATACTGCCGCTGACGAAGTTTCACCCTTTTACTTCAAAGGCGACAGCACCTTGTATTTCAGTTCCACCAGCCATCCCCAAATGAACCTCGGCGGCTTTGATATTTTCCGCTCCAAACGGACGGCTACCGGCTGGACGCCAGCGGGGCCTATGCCACCGCCGTTCAATTCGGGCGCTAACGACGTGTTTTTCACTGTTTCAGAGGCTTGTAATATGCGTTTTTTTGCTTCCAACCGGGGCGGCAGCATCAATTATTCAGAAGAAGAATGTTGTTATAACCTCTACGGCACGGAAAAAACGCTGGAGATCAGGATCGATGTTTTCCATGAAATCACCAGAGCGCCGCTGGCGCAAACAGAGATGCGCCTGATGGAACAAACGGCGTCCGGTTTAACGGAGGTTGCCAAAGTAGCGGTGCCCGGTTATGGTTATACCTTTCCGTTGTCGGCAAACAGGGATTACGTGTTGATCACCAGCAAACCCGGTTTTAACAGCAAAACGATTAAGTTCAACTCCAGAGACGATGGCTGGGGCGTATGCCTGACAGAAGCCTGTTATCTGAAACCGCTCCAGATCGACCTGAATGTTTATGTATTCAATTTGGATACCAAAGAGCCGGTAACCGGCGCCGATATATATTTTTATGACTTGTCTGCCCGGCGTTCTGACGGCTCTGTCCAAACCGGTCCGGGCGGGAGTTTTCTTGATTCTGTTGCTTTGCGCGCCCACCCGGATGCCTTTGCCCATTTCAGCCTGAAGCCGGATCACGAATACCGGATGACGGGCACCAAACTGGGCTTTACCGACGATTCGGCCCTGGCTTCTACCCTCGGCATTACCCGCGATACCACCTTGCGACGCGATCTGTATATTCAACAGGGATTGCAATATACCGTGCGTGTGTTTGACGAATTTACCCGTGAGCCACTCGATTTTGTTTCTTTTACTTTAAAAGAAACAGCTATAGACGGGGCCTCAAATGAAAAAGTGTACACACACACCAGCGGGGCGGGAGATAATGAATACAACAGAATGATCTTCTATGACCGGCGTTATAATATTTCTGCGATAAAAGAGGGCTACCTCGAAGATAATTCCAGAAGAAAAGGTTTCCGGACGGACTCGCTGGGTTTGAAAAAAGTTCCGTTTCAACATATCTATGATACACTGTATCTGAGGCGTATTACACTTCCTATTTTATTGTATTACGACAATGATGTGCCCAATAAGGGCAAGATGGCAGCAGATACATCTACCAGCTGGTTGTATGCGGACACTTATTTGAAATATTACTATCCGAAAAAGAATGTGTGGCAGGGATATTATGAACAAAAAGCATTGTACCTGAGAGAATGTTGCGCCGGCATGGCTAAAACCGATCCCCGCTACATAGAAATGGATACATTTTTTGATAACCAGGTGCAACGGGAATGGAACCGCCTGCGCGCTTTCCGGGAATATTTGACAGATAAACTGAGAAGTGGCGAATGTGTTA
>JAKLJF010000295.1 GCA_023151335.1 Thermoanaerobaculia bacterium
CGGTATACTGGTTCTTCGAAGCGCTCATTTGGTCGTCGGAAAGGACGCGTTCGGACCTGATGGCATTGGTAATTTTGAGAAAGAGCCAAGGTTGGTTTCGCAGGATCCGGTTGAGCCAATGGTTTTCAGGGGTTCAGGCAACAGGGTTTCAGGTGTTCGCCCCGGGGTAGTGGGGCTTGAAAGAGAAGAACAGATTGGTGTGGAATCCCTCCACTATTTTCATTTTGGTTGTTTGTATTTTTCCGTCCGTTCCCATCAGTCGGGTGCGGTAGCAGTACGATTTTTCCGGCGCGCCGGACTGTGGGTTGAACATTTGCGGAAAATCAAACACAATCGCATGATTCGCCGCATGTTGGCTCCACAGGGCATGGGAAAACGATTTGGTCAATCCGGGTTGTGGTTCCTGTACCCATCCGATGTGTTTCCAGTGCGTTTGGCCGTTCAGGCCCGGATAACCAATTTCAAGTGTAAGGCTTTCCATCGTATCCCAGCGCGCATCATCGGAGGGCAACAGACAGTGTACTTCGATAGTCAACGTACTCATGGCTATACACTGTTTTGATTAAAAAATCGGATTTGAGCAGTTTGGTCTTTTGGCGGCTTTTGTTTTCAGGAAGGAATTTCGGGGTTCGGTTTTCGGGGTTTGAGCAATCTCCGCATTTGGCTCGCGGTGATGGGACAAAGATGGGGGGCGGCAGGGCCGGCCGCCAAACACGGATTGCAGCTTCACTTCCACAAACGCCGGCGGATTTTTTTTGGCGGTATGGACAGTTATGCAGACTTTTGAGGGCTTAATCCGTAGTTTTTCCCCTCGGGCCCGCACCGGACACGCCTTGACTTCCATTTTTTTGACCGCTTTTTCCTCCATTTTACCCGCCGATTTATGCAGGACAGTACCCTGATCCGCACCCTGCAACTGCTCAATCAGGAAGAATTTGACACCCTGGAGCTGTTTGTCGCCTCGCCGATCTTCAATGAAGTGAACCGGTTCAACGACACTGTGCGGCTATTTGAGTACCTGAAAGAATATTATCCGCATTTTCAGGATCCGGCACTGGATAAAAACACTACCGGCAAAGCACTTTATCCCAAAAGAAGCAATCCGGCCGGCGAAGTCGAAAAATCCATGGCGCAACTCATGCACATTGTCCGGCAGTTCATCAATTTCCGGTATACAGCGGTAAAAGGCGGGCGGGTGGTACGCGGCGGGCGCAAAACCGCTTTTTTGCACGACCCGGTCGCGCTGCTCAATTTCGCCCGTCAGCAACTCGCCCTGATGCGTTTTTACAGCGAACGGCTGCATCAAAAGTCAAACGAGCCAGGCACGGAAACCGTTTCACCCCCAAAAACGGCAGCGGAGGAGGGCAAGAAAAAACGGGCCAAACGCGCCGAGCATTTTTTTCAAAACCTCTACAACGAACTCGAGGAAGTATTTGATTCCCAACAAGAGTTCAACCACTTCGCCGAATACGAATACAGCGATTTTTTTTATTTCCGCTATCTCTCCGAGCAGGAAAAAGCGCTGTATGAAAGCCTGCATGAATGGTCGGCCCAGGGCGGTTTCCTCAGTCTGCTGGAAACCACGGAAAAACTCGACCGTTTTTTTCTGCTCAGTAAATTGGATCAAATCTGCAAACTCCTGCACCTGCAACAACTCGCCAAACCTTTCGGAGAAGACACCGACGAATACCGCCGTCTGCTCACCAATCAGAACCTGACGGTCAAAATGGCCAAACTGCTTGCGCAGAATCAATACGACAAGGACGACCCCAGTATTTTGCTCTATTTCACCCTGCTTAAATTACTCACCAAAAAGAAACCCGAAAAAACGGATGCCCTGGCCGATACCTTTTTTGAATTACTCCGGCAGCACAGGTCCATCCTGCCCGCCAAACGGCTTGCCGATTTTCTGGTGATCGTGCGCAGCTACTGGGTGCGGCGTTACCGCCAAACCCGCGACCGGCAGTTTCTCGAACGCCAGTTCCGATCGCACCAGGAAGATATTGAACAACTCCGGCGTGAAGATCGGGATATCCGAAGTTCGCATTTTCAAAACATTCTGTCCAACGCCGTCCGGCTGGGGCATCTCGAATGGGCAGAGACCTTTCTGAACCAGTTTTCCCAACGGATCACTGCCACACCCGAACCGGAAATCGTTGCGGACGTTGGGCAGGCTTTACTGCGTTTTGCGCAAAAACGGTATGCGGAAGCCGGTAAAATACTGCCGCATTATTTTACTTATGGCGCCACCGACGATATCAACCTTTACCTCGTAGCGGCCACGCTCGATGTGCGCATCCGCTACGAACTCGACACGCTGCTCGATGAAGACAGTGTCAACATGCGTCGCGCTACGCAAAAACGCATACGGGAAAACAAAACCATGCGCCCCGAACGCAAAGCCGGGGTATTAGCCTTTTACGAGCATGCCGTAAACCTGTTCAGGCATAAGGAAAAAAAGCAGTACCGGCAGGCTGACCCGGCAATTTTACTCCGGGAAGCAGACAAGATTGAAACCGCCTTAAAAGCAACGCCCGCGGCCGATGCCGAATGGTTGCTGGAAAAATGCCGGGAGTTGCGGGGCGACATCCCCGGCGCAGGAGGCGAAGGCGTCGCCATGTGACCGGGAGCGGAGGTAATGGGCTGCACATCCGACGATTTCACCTGCATCACCAGCGCGGCAACGAGCACGATCAGCAGCGCTTTGGCAGGTAAGGGCAAACCCGTGACCGACCTTTCGGCCGCGCGTTCCCAGGAAGGCGGCGTAAAATGAAGGGCATATCCCAGCGCCATCCAGAATAAAACGGCGCCGTAGCCAGTCACAAATTCAGGCAGGATTTGCGGATTAAAGGCGTAAGCAATTTGCCCCAACATAACCCAGGCTGTCTCCATATCCTGGGCGCGGAAAAATATCCAGCAAAAACAAACAAAGTGAAACGTCCACAAACCGCCAAGCAGGCGTTGCACACGGCCGGGCGTACCGGGAAAAACTTCTTTCCACCAGCGCTCAACGGCCAGTGCCGCGCCGTGCAAACCGCCCCAGAGAATAAAACGTGTGGCTGCACCGTGCCACAACCCGCCGAGCAGCATGGTGAGCATGAGGTTAGCGTAGGTGCGCCAGCGGCCCTGCCGGTTGCCGCCGAGGGAAATGTACAAGTAGTCGCGCAGCCAGGTGGACAGCGAAATATGCCAGCGTCGCCAGAATTCGGTGATACTCAGCGACTGGTAAGGCGAATTAAAGTTGACCGGAAAAGTAAAACCCAACAACAGCCCGATACCGATAGCCATGTCGGAATAACCGCTGAAATCGCAATATATCTGCAAGGCGTAGCCGTAGATGCCAAACAGGTTTTCCAGACCGGTGTATTGCGTGGGTGAATCGAACACCCGGTCCACAAAATTCAGGCTGATATAATCGGAAATAACGGCTTTTTTGAACAGGCCGGTCGCGATTAAAAACACGCCGCGGCCAAATTCTTCCCGGGAAACAAACAAAGGCCGGTCGATCTGCGGCAAAAAATCAGCCGCCCGCACGATCGGCCCCGCGACCATCTGGGGAAAAAAGGTGACGAAAAAGGCGTAGTCCCAGATATTGTCCAGCGCTTTCAGCTGTCCGCGGTACACGTCGATGGTATAGCTCAGCGACTGGAATGTAAAAAAGGAAATGCCGACCGGCAGAAAAATATCGAAATGCAGGGGTTGGGTGCCGCTGAGCCCGGCCCAGAGCTCGAAAAAATAGTTGGTATATTTAAAATAGGCCAGCATACCCAGGTTGGCCACCAGACTAAACACCAGCCACGCCTTTTTTGCCCCGCGGGAACCGGCGTTTTGTATCCATCGCGCCAGGTTATAGTCCACTATTACGCTGCCGACCAGCAACAGAAAGTAAATCCCGCTGCTTTTATAATAAAAATAAACGGAGAACAGCGTACACCACAAAATCCGCGCCCGGTCGTACGGCTTCAACAACCGGTATACCAGCATAAAACCCAGGAACAAAAACAGGAACAACCCGCTGCTGAACAGCAGGGGAGATTCCGGGTGGTATATGAACTGATCAAGAATTTTAGCGGGATCGAACATGTAACGCCGACTGTTAGTCGGCGTAAAGGACAGAAAAAATCAAATTAATTTTTCTACATTTTTTACGCCGGCTGATCAGGGATTTTAACAGGATCGAACATGTAACGCCGACTGTTAGTCGGCGTAAAAGACAGAAAAAATCAAATTAATTTTTCTACATTTTTACGCCGACTGCCAGTCGGCGTTACTAAATCTCCGGCAAATAGATCCGCTTCCATTTGGACAATATCCGGATCGTCACCACCAGAAAGACGCAGATACCCAGCGTAGTATTTTCTGCCACGCCGGAACGGGTCAGGATCACCTGGGTAATACCACCCGCAAGACTTGCCGTGGCGTACAGCTCTCCTTTTTTCAACAGATCCGGCACAGTATTGCTGATGATATCGGCCAGCAAACCGCCAAAAGTGGCGGTTATAACGCCCATCACAATTGCATAGCCGCTGTTCAAGCCCATATCCAGGCTTCTTTGAATACCCAGCACAGTGAAAAATCCGAGTCCGGCAGCATCCGTCAGAAAAATGGTCACCGGCAAACGCGCCAGTTTATCGCTGATCAAAAACACGCTCACCACTGCCAGCACTACCAGCCCCAAAGCCAGATAATCGTTCACCCAGTTCACCGGTCGAACGCCAATGAGCAGGTCGCGCACCGTACCTCCGCCGTACGCCGTCACAAAAGCCAGTACCACGCCACCGAAAATATCCATCCGGTGTACGCGGGCTTTCAGGGCGCCGGTGAGGGCGAAGACAAAAATGCCAGAGTAGGAGATGTATTGGAGCCAGGACATTTTTACATTTCAAACCGGCGCATCACCCCTTCGATGATTCCGCAACACTCGTCCATCTGCTCCTCCGTCATCACCAACGGCGGAGCGAAACGAATGATGTTTCCGTGGGTCGGTTTGGCGAGCAGGCCGTTTTCGGCCAGTTCGAGACAAATATTCCAGGCGGTTTTGCTGTCTTCCGAGTCTTTGATCACCAGGGCATTAAGCAGGCCTTTACCGCGCACGATGGAGATAAGGTCGGGCCGTTTGGCCTGCAGGGCCAACATACGGGCGCGGAATATTTTGCCCAGGCGTTCGGCGTTCTCCGCCAGGTTTTCGTCTTCCACCACGCGCAGGGCTTCCATGGCCACGGCGCAGGCCAACGGGTTGCCGCCGAAGGTGGAGCCGTGTTCGCCGGGTTTTATGGTGAGCAATATCTCGTCGCGTCCGAGCACGGCGCTCACGGGCAGTACCCCTCCGCTAAGCGCCTTACCCAATATCAATAAATCCGGTTTAATCCCAAAATGATCGCAACAGAGCAGGCGGCCAGTACGGGCAATGCCTGTTTGCACCTCGTCGGCGATGAACAAAACGTTGTGTTTTTTACACAGGTCGTATGCCTTCGGCAAATAATCATCCGAGGGCACGAATACACCTGCCTCTCCCTGGATGGGCTCCACCAGAAAGCCGGCTACGTTGGGATCCTGGAGGGCTTTTTCAAGGGCGGGAATATTGTCGTAGGGGATCGTTTCCAAACCCGGAACGTAGGGCCCGAAACCCCGCCGGCTGCTCGGATCGGTGGAGGCGGAAATGGCGCTCATGGTGCGGCCATGGAAATTGCCTGCCACAAAAATGATCTTCGCCTGACCATCGGCGATGCCTTTAACCTGGTAAGCCCATTTGCGGCAGAGTTTGATGGCCGTCTCCACGGCTTCCACGCCGGTGTTCATCGGCAAAATCCGGTCGTAACCGAAATAATGCGCCATAAACTCGGCGTATTGCCCTAACAGGTTGTTATAAAATGCCCGCGAGGTAAGAGTCAGTTTATGGGCTTGTTCCACCAAGGCATTGATGATGCGCGGGTGGCAATGTCCCTGGTTGACGGCGCTGTAGGCCGAAAGGAAATCATAGTATCGTTTACCTTCCACATCCCAGACGTACACGCCTTCGCCGCGCTCCAGTACCACCGGAAGCGGGTGATAATTGTGCGCGTTATAGCGGTCTTCGAGGGCCATCAGGTCGGCGGATGAAAATGTGGTGGTGGTGGTCAGGACTTCCATAATTGTTGACGTTGTGATGGATCGTTCGCCAAAGATAAGGGATAAACCCAATGATTAAATCATTCCGGATTCGCCTTCCGGTAATCGGCGAGAAACTTCTCCAGCCCGATGTCTGTCAACGGATGGTTGAACAGACCCAGAATGGCGCTCAGCGGGCAGGTCACCACGTCGGCGCCGGCTTTGGCGGCTTCCACGATATGCAGGGGGCTGCGGATACTGGCCGCCAGAATGGCGGTGTCGTAACCCGCGTTGTTGTAAATCTCCACGATCTCCTTGATCAGCGACATGCCGTGCCAGCCGATATCGTCGATGCGACCGATGAAAGGCGACAGATAGGTGGCGCCCGCTTTGGCGGCCAGAATGGCCTGTCCGGCAGAAAACACCAGGGTACAGTTGGTT
>JAKLJF010000296.1 GCA_023151335.1 Thermoanaerobaculia bacterium
CAATTTTCAAGTTTTATGAGACAGCCTCGTAAAACCGGCAGGCAGAACCTTGAAGCGCAAGATGTAAACCGGCAAAATAATCGCCAAAAATGAAAATTTATTGACTGCCGGCGGCAAAAAAATTGCCGCATTCATAAAAACAACTTTCAAAGAATGTTTGGTTGCAGATAATGTCATTTTGGTTTTGCCAAACCTTTTTTGGAAAAACAGGTACGCAGCCGCTACTTTTACCCCTCTAACGACGATCCCATCATGCATATCAAACCGTTCCGGGCAACGTATCCCAAAATCGACTGTGTACCGGATCCCGACCAGTTTTGTGCCGAGGCCAAATATAACTTCCCCGAATACCGGCGCAAAGGCTGGCTGACGGAAACCGGGCAGGAGGCCCTGTACGTTTACCAGATCGAGGACGGGCATCGCCGGCATACCGGCCTCGTAGCCCTGAATGACGTGCGTGATTTCTTTGCCGGCAAGGTCAAAAAACACGAAAAAACCCTCGGCGAACGGGAGCAACACCAAATGGAACTTTTTTTGCGCTGGGGCGCTATCCTGAAACCTGTCCTGCTGACCTATCCGCCCGTTCCGGAAATCAGTGACTGGCTGGAACGGTACACCCGGGATCACGCTCCGATGTTGGAAGTATTTTTTGCCGGCGAGCAACAAACCCACCGGGTCTGGATGGCTCCCGCCCCTGCCGACTGGCATTACCTGCAGGAACTGTTCACCCGGCACGTACCCGGCGTTTACATCGCCGACGGACACCACCGCACCTCTACCCTGGCCCTGCTGCACAAACAACTGAAACACCAATACCCCGGCCACGATTTCGACCACCTGTTCTGCGCCTTTTTTTCCACCGATCAACTCGATATCCTGGACTACAACCGCGTAGTGGACGGGCTGAATGGCCTTAGCCCTCAAACTTTTCTTTCAAAACTGGAAGCGTTGTTCGACATCGAACCCATTGAAAATCCGCGCAAACCCCGGAAAAAATACGAACTGAAAATGTTTTTGCGCGAACAATGGTTCCGGCTGCACTGGAAAGACGCCGTTCTGGCTGCCGCTTCCAAACACTATCCCGTACTGCTCGACGTCAGCCTGCTGAACGAACTGGTGTTGCATCGCCTGCTCGGTATCGGCGACGTCCGTACCGACGCGCGCATCCTGTACGTGGAGGGTTTAAAAGGCTTGAAAGGTATTCGTAAAGCGGTTCGCGCCGGGCACGACCGTGTAGGTTTTGCCCTGCACCCGGTCTCCTTCGACGATATGATGCGCATGGCCGACCGGGGCGAAAGCCTGCCGCCCAAAAGCACCTTTTTTGCCCCGAGACTGAAAAGCGGGATCTTGGTGAAAAAACTGTAGAAATGTAAAAGTCCATACCGGCAGCACCCTGCCTTTTACATTTTACATCTTGCCTTTACTTTTTCTCCAGCCGCTCCAGGGCCTCCCTCGCCTCCGGGTAGTCGGGCGACATCTTGTTGGCTTGCCGGTAATCGGCCAAAGCGGCTTCCCGGTTGCCCATCATTTCGGCGCTGAGTCCGCGATAATAATAAGCCAGGACGAACAGGGGGTCCGTTTTGATGGAAATATTGAAATGGTCGTAGGCTTTTTGCAGCGAATCCAGTTCCAGGTATATAATGCCCATGTCAAAATAGGCATTCGAATAGTCGGGGTTGCGCACAATGATATCGCGGTACACGGCGAAGGCCTTGTCGAAATCGCCGCGTTTTTTGTAAAACACGGCCTTGTATTCGCGGGATTCGAGGTCGGTGGAGTCGAGGCGCAGGGCATTGTCGAAACACTGCACGGCCTGGGGGTCATTCCGGTTGGAATAGATACGGCCCAGAAACTGCCAGGCTTCGCCGTTGGCGGCATCAAACTGGACGGACTTCTTGAGCATATTGATCGCCCGCGCCGTGTCTTTCATATCGAGCGCCACCCGACCGGCCATAAAATAAGCCGCGGGGTTTTGCGGTTCGCGGCGCAGGATCCGGTCGAGGGTAGCCAGGGCGTCGCCATGTTGCTGTACGATCAGTTGGTATTTACTCAATAGCAATAACGTAGGCGTATGCTCCGGGAAAAGCCGGGCGGCGGTCAGCAACACATCGAGGGCGCGGCGCGAGTCGTTGGGCCGGCCGTATTCGAGCAGCACTTCGGCGGTCAGGTGGTAATAACGCGGCTGCAGGGAGTCGAGGCGAATAGCGTTTCCCAGGTCTTTCAGCGCCTCGTCGTAGCCCTCCAGGTTGAAATAGACGGCAGCGCGGCGGCATAGCAGCGAGTCGTTGCGGGGGTCTTTTTCCAGCAATTGGTTGAGTGTTGCCAGTTCAGGGTCGGGCTGTTCGGCTGTGTCGGCGCTTGTTTGCGTTTTGGGTTCGCTTTTACATGCATTGAAAAGCATAAAAGCAACACCGGCGAGTACAAATAATACGGTTCGTGTCATGCGCAATGGTTTAGGCTACATTTTTGCCGCAAAATTAGCGCCCTTGTATTTACCCGGCAGGGTCTAATTTTGCGAATGATCATTTTTTGACAGGACCAACAAAATAGGAAGGATATAAACATTTGACAATCAACTGCGTTTAATCCTGCCAATCTTATTGATCCGGTCAGAACCAGTTCCTCCATGTACTACCGCGAATTTGGTCAGGGCTCGCCCATCGTCATCCTGCACGGCTTGTTCGGCTTCTCCGACAACTGGCAAACCATTGCCAAAGGCCTGGCCGGACACCACCTGGTGATCACACCCGACCTGCGCAACCACGGACGCTCGCCACACCTGCCCACCCACACTTACCCGGAAATGGCCGACGATCTCAAAGCCTTTCTGGAAGAGCACTGGATTTTTTCCACCGACCTTGTCGGACACTCCATGGGCGGCAAAGTGGCCATGCAGTTCGCCCTGCACCACCCCGACATGGTCAACAAGCTCGTCGTTGTGGATATTGGCCCAGGTCAGGCCCCCGACAATCACAGTGAAATTTACCGGGCTTTATTCGACCTGGATTTGTCGAAAACCGCCACCCGCCAGGAAGCCGACGCCTTTCTGGCTGCCCGCATTCCCGACTACGGTACCCGGCAGTTTTTGCTAAAAAACATCACCCGCGACGCCAATGGCCGCTTTGCCTGGAAAATGAACCTGCCGGTGCTTTGGCAGGCCTATCCCGACATCCTGGCTGCCGTCAGCGGCGAGCCGTTCGATAAACCCGCGCTTTTTATCCGCGGCAGCCGCTCCGGGTATATCAAAGACACGGATTTTGCGTTTATTCACACGCTGTTCCCGCAAGCCGAAATCAAAACCATTGAAAACGCCGGCCATTGGGTGCATGCCGACCAACCGGAAGTTTTACTCGAAACTTTAAAAGCGTTTCTGGGTTAATAAGAGGGTTGCCGGTTAGAGACCTGCCTGCCGGTTGGCATGGTTACTTGTTTCGTAAGGCCAGGAAACCACGTTTACGAAACTTAAAAAGTTTCGTAAACGTTACGCGCCCCGAAACCGGATACGCGGTTTCACGTGGCGTAACATTTGCACAATTCCGATTTGGTCGGATAATTTTCCTGCAAACGCCAAAGAATCCGATTTTGCGCGCGATTGACATTGCCTCGACCAGTGAAATACAGCAACTACATCACTTTATAAAATTTGTAAATGGATTTTTTGCCGGCTGTCTTTTGTACATTTTGCAAGCTAAACGTACAAATGACAGCCGGCAAAAAATCCATTCCCCTTTCACTATGCACAAAAAAATATTCCTGCTGCTTTGCGTGGCCGCTTCGGGCCTCTTCGCTTTCAAAGGTTTCGAAGACAACAAATACTTCGAGATCATCAAAAACCTCGAAATTTTTACCAATGCTTACAAGGAGATCAACCACTCCTACGTGGACGAACTGGACCCCGGCAAACTGATGCGCGCCGGTATGGACGCCATGCTCGAAGGGCTTGATCCTTTCACCAATTATATTTCGGAAACCGACATCGAAGGCTACCGGTATCTCTACGAGGGCCGTTACAACGGTTTCGGCGCCGAGGCCCGGCAAATGGGCGAATGGGTGGTGGTCACTGAAATTTTCGAGAACAGCCCGGCCCATAAAGCCGGCCTGAAAGTAGGCGACGCCATCACCAGCGTGGACGGTCAGAGCGCCAAAGGCCGCACCCAGGAAGAGGTCATGGCTTTCCTGCGCGGCGTACCCGGCACTAAAGTTGACCTGATGGTGCGCCGCCCCGGCGAAAACAAAGATCAGCGTATTACCCTTGAACGCGGCGAGATCGAAGCCCAGAACGTACCCCACCATGGTATCGTGGCGGAAGGTATCGGCTACATTTACCTGACCACTTTTACCCGCGACGCCGGCGAAAACGTGGCCAATGCCCTGCAAGACCTGAAAAGCAAACACCCCGGCCTGAAAGGCGTGATCCTCGACCTGCGCGACAACGGCGGCGGTTTGCTCAACGAGGCGGTCAACCTCGTGAATGTATTCGTACCCAGAAACGAATTTGTGGTCAGCACCAAAGGCAAAGTGCCCGAATGGGACCGCAGCTTCAAAACGCTGAACAATCCGGTCGATAAAGAGATACCCGTGGTGGTGTTGATCAACAAAATGAGCGCTTCCGCCAGCGAAATCGTGAGCGGCAGCCTCCAGGACCTCGACCGCGGCGTGCTCATGGGGCAGCGCAGCTATGGCAAAGGTCTGGTGCAAAACACCAAAGACGTTGGTTACAATGCCAAAATAAAACTTACCACCGCCAAATACTATATCCCCTCGGGCCGTTGCATTCAGGCCGTGCGTTATAAAAACGGCGAACCGGTGGACATTCCCGACGCTGAACGCGCCGTGTTCAAAACCCGTGCGGGGCGGCCGGTGCTCGATGGCGGCGGCGTAAAGCCCGACGTGATGCTCCCGGCCGACACCGCCACCGGAATTGTGAAAGCCCTGCTCGATCAGAACATTATTTTCGACTACGCCACCCAGTGGTCGCTTAAACACCCGCAGATCGACTCGATTGAAATTTTCTCTTTTACCGATTGGGACGATTTCAGCCGTTTCGCTCAGGATAAAAAATTCGAATACGAAAGCGCTTCCGAAAAAATGCTGAAAGAACTGCGCACCGTTGCCGACCGCGAACACTATCCCCTCGGCGCCGATCTGCAGACGATGGAATCGAAGATCAAAGCGGAGAAAAAAGGCGAAATGACCAAAAACAAGGCGCGCATCCTGCACGAAATCGAACAGGAAATCGTAGGCCGCTATTATTTCCAGCGCGGCAAAGTGCGCAAAAGCCTGAAAAACGACCCGGAAGTGGACGAAGCCGTAAAACTGCTGAACGACCCGGCGCGGTATAAGGCGATTTTGGCGGGCCGGTAGCGCGACCTTCAGGCCGCCCCGTTCAAGGCCCTGCAGAGCCTTGAACGGGGCGGTTGAAAAGCCGCGTTACCGCGAACATCCTGAAAACCAGGGCCAGAAAAAAAGAAACCGTCAGCGCCAACCCAAATTTAACCGGCCAGTCAAACGGTAATGTTCCAAAAATGAACCGGTTGGAAATCACGACTGCCGCGGCAAAACCAGCCACACGCAATATTCCTTTTACCGAAGGTAACAATGGAAAAGACCGGAAACAAAGGAATGTCACGGCAAGGGCGATAAACGTTTGTGTCCCCAGCGTCGCCCACGCGGAACCGAGTGCCTGGTAGCGCGGAATCAGCAGCAAATTCAGACAGACATCGAGCGCAATACCGAGTACAAACACGCGGTTCATTTGCGTCAGCCGTTGGGCAGCGGTGAGCAGGGTGCTGAAAATATAGATCATACTCACCGGCACAAAAGTCCAGATCAGCACGCCGAGGGTTTCCCAGCGGTAGGCCGTGGCGCGGGCCGGCATCATCAGTTGTACCAGTTCGGCCCGGGAAAAATACACCGCAGCGGCGAGGGCCAGGCTGCCGGCCCAGATCAGCCGGAAGCTCACCGAAACCAGGGGGCGCAAGGTTTCGCCCGTTTTCAGCAAGCGGGCGAACATGGGTAGCAGCAGGGTGGCGAAAAGATACCCGGTCATATTGGCCGCATCCAGCAGCCGGTAGGCGCCGGCATACACGTCGGCGTGCAGCCTGCCGTCGGGCAGCAGGCGCTCCAGCAGCACCGCATCGAGGCGCGTATAAGCCGTCATCAGGAGGATCACCAGGGCAAAAGGAAAACTTTTCCGGAACAAGACGATCAATGCAGGCCGCCCGGCGCGCCAGTTGCCGGCCCAGGAAGGGCGCAGCGATACCGGCGCTTTACGGCGCAAAATCCCGAAAACGGTCAGGGCCGTTGCCACAAGGGCCAGCGTTTGCGCCAGCGCAAACGTCTCGGCCGTCAACGCCTGGCGGGGCAGGCCCCACAGCAATACCGCGCAGGTGAGCAGCATCAGCAACTTGTCCAGCGCCGACAACAGGCTGTCCAGCCGGTAATGCCCCAGGCCGGAAACGTTGGAGCGCAGAAACAAAATACCCTGTGCCAGCGCCTGGTTGAACAACAGGATCAGCAGCAACA
>JAKLJF010000297.1 GCA_023151335.1 Thermoanaerobaculia bacterium
AAGTTTCCATTGACTCAGTTTACAGCCGAAGCCAACGCGAAGGACTTGCAGACCCTGGCATCGTTAATCCGGGATGAAAAGATCAGCGCCCGTATTGAAAAGACTTTTTCCTATAAGGATATTCCGGCAGCCATTGCTTACATTGAAAACATGCGCACCAGGGGTAAAGTGGCCATGGTATGGGAATAGTTGATTTATAACTTAACATTTAGTGCTATCCAACTAAAAAATTGTCCTATAATGAAAATTATCATCGTCGGTGCTTCGGGCACCATGGGAAAGCATTTGAAAAATGCCTTTGAAAAAGAACACGAAGTAATTACTGCCGCGACAACCGGTTGCGAGGTACAGGTGGATATTACTTCTACTGAATCCATTGAAAAAATGTTCAAACAGGCAGGCCCTTTTGACGCCCTTGTTTCCACGGCAGGTCCAACCTTTGTAGGACCCTGGAAAAAACTGACGGACAAGGAATTTCGAAAAGGTGTTGAAGGTAAAATGATGGGGCAGATAAACCTGGTGCTGATCGGGCAGCATTATATAAACCCCAAAGGATCGTTTACTTTAATTTCCGGAGCGCTCACATACGAACCTCAATTAAATTTTGCCAATGCATCGGCAGCAAACGGAGCAATAGAAGGTTTTGTAAGGGCCGCCGCCATCGAACT
Source organism: Thermoanaerobaculia bacterium (assembly GCA_023151335.1). GTDB lineage: Bacteria > Bacteroidota > Bacteroidia > Chitinophagales > Saprospiraceae > M3007. Next base: position 669 of record JAKLJF010000297.1, read on the forward strand.
GGAAAATGGCATTCGTATTAATGCCGTGAGTCCAACTGTTATAGAAAATTCCCCTCAATATTTCCCATTCTTCCCGGGCGACATCCCTGTGACGATGCAACAACTGGAATATGGCTTTCGAAAGGCCGTGTTTGGATCAAACACAGGGCAGGTGATAAAACCGTATTAATTGCTTTATTCTTCAGGCCGGTATTATGGAATGCCAACGCATGGGTATTTTGGCAACTGCTGCCTGGCTTATCCTTGCACCGCATGCGTATTTCAATAATAACTGCCGAAAAAATGGTCAGTACGCCGATCAACCCGATTGCCCAGTATATGCCCAGCCAGTCGGCGATGATGCCCGTGAGCAGGGCCCCGACGGCATATCCCAGATCGCGCCAGAGCCGGAAAATACCGATGCTGCGGGCGCGGTCGGACGGGTTGGTATTTTCGGCGATGGTAGCCAGGAAGGTAGGATACACCATTGCTGTGCCGATGCCGAGGATGGCTGAAAGCGAGATAAACTCCCAGTAATGGCCGGCCCAAATCATCAGCACAATGGCTATCCCCTGCCCGAACATGCCCCAAAACAGCATCGTTTTTTTGCAGAGATGATCGGCCAGTTTGCCGGTAAATATCTGGCTGACCCCCCAGACAGCCGGATATATCGCGGCGATTTGCCCGATTTCCGCCAGTGAAAAGTTGCGCTGCGCCAACAGTACCGGCAGGATGCCCCATACCATACCGTCGTTCAGGTTGTTGACAAAACCGGCCTGCGATACGGAGCCAAGGTTCCGGTGCAGCCAGGTGGTATCCCGAAAAGGTCGCTTCAGGGCAGGCACCGCCGATGTTCGCTGTTCCGTTTTTGCATGGTGATGCGTTTCCCGTACAAACCACCAACTGCCCAGCAAGCCCATCACACTGAGCGCCACACCGATGTAAAAAGGATAGGGCCGGATGCCATACGAGCTGGCCACCGCCGCCGTGAGAAATGCCACCAGGGCCACGGCAACGTAGCCGGCAAACTCGTTGAGGCCCATCGCCAGACCCCGGTTTTTCTCGCCGGCCAGGTCAATTTTCATGACGACGGTACTGCTCCAGGTGAGGCCCTGACTAATGCCCAACAAGACATTGGCCGCCACCACCCAGGTCCAGGAAGGCGCCAGCATCAGCATCCAGGGTACCGGCAGCGCGATGAGCCAGCCGGCCACCAGCAGCCGCTTCCGGCCAAACCGGTTGGCCAGCACGCCCGTGTAATAATTGGCCAGGGCCTTGGTCAGGCCGAAAGCCACGATAAACGACAACACGGCCGTATTGGCCGCTATGCCGAATACCTCGCTGGCCAACTGGGGAAAAATGGATCGTTCCAGTCCCACCATGCCGCCCACGAAGGCGTTGATGAGGACCAGCAATGCAAATTGACGCCAGTTTTGGCGCAGGCCCAGTTCGACGTTTGAAGTTTGTCCCGAGGCCTCGGGATCGAAGTTTGAAGTTCGGGGCGTTGCCATCAGTTGTTACCGAAGGTTAAATCCAGGTAATTTTCTTCCAGGCGCATGGCCCGGAAGCCGTTGGTGTTCAGCAGTTGCACGGCTTCGTCGGCATACGTGCAGAAAGGCCCCCGGCAATACGCGATAATGGTTTTATCGCGGGGTAGTTCGTCCATCCGTTCCGGTAGTTCTTTCACCGGAATGCCGTGCGCCTCCGGCAGGTGGCCGGCAGCATATTCATCGGTTGGGCGCACGTCGAGGAAGAACACCCCGTCGTTGGACGGAAGGTTTTCATACGAGACGCTGCCGGGGCTGTCCATCGAGCGGCGGAATTCCCGCAGCGTCACCAGCACCGCCGGTTCCTGCTCCAGGGCCAGGTCGCGCAGGGCTTTCCAGGCCGTGTAGGCCTTCGGTCCGTTCAGGGAATACCAGATGAAGGTGCCTTCCCGCCGGCTTTTTACCAGGCGCGCCGTTTTCAGTACTTGCAGGTGATGGGAGGCATTGGCGACCGGGATGGCGGTTTGAACGGCAACCTGTTCTACCGTTTTTTCGCCGTTGGCCAGCAAATCGATGATTTCCAGGCGGTTGGGGCTGGAAAAAGCCTTGGTCATGCCGGCTATGGCGGCAAAAATGTTGTCTTTAAAAGTTCGTTTTTCCACGGCGCAAATTTAATTCAAGTATTCAAACGAAAATTTGAATACTATGTTTAAAAATAGCGCCAAAAAATATCGCCGGGTCGCTAAAGGCAAGGTTTACACGCGGAAACGGCCTGTCCGCTAAAATCCCTGTGTTTGCCTGCAACCTGGCGATATAACTTTCAATATTTGTATTTGACCGACATGAAAACCGTTATTCGGTTTTTTTCGATTTGCGTTTGAACATCATGTCCATCAGACTTTCTTCCTGGGTATCCAGTAATCGGGTGATATTGAATCCGATCAGAAAATTCCCGATAGAGCCGTTATCCTTGAAATCGTTCTGGGTAAAAACATTGTTGTACTGCGGCACAATATCCCGGTAGTTGCCAACGAACACCTGGAAGGCATGCAACGGCGTGGCCAGTTCCACCCCGAAACTGATATTCGGATCCGGGTTGTTGGTTTTATGTTTGGTAACAGGTTGATCGTAGTTGGCGATAAAGGCAAAGGCGTCGGATATTTTGTAACGCCCCAGCACACTCACCGCGATGTGGTCATTTTCCATGGTTTTGTCGATGACGCCTTCCGAGTTCACATAGCCTTCCACATTGTTAAAGTGCGACAAACTGACGGATGCCTGTACGGAAAAATCGCGGGTCAGTTTCCGGGCGACCATTAACTGATGGAAATAGCTCAGGCGGTCGGTGGAGTTTCTGTAAAGCGGTATTTTCTCTTTTTTATCCGAATTTACGCCCATGTTAACGTAATAGGTCACGCTGAGCGGGGCTCCTTTCTTTTCTTTAAGCAGCGCTAACTTGGCATGGAAGTCCCATAGCAGTTTTACCCGGCTGTTTTTGGAAAAGCCAAATCCCACCATCAGATTATTGACAGGCGTGTAACTGAAGCCGATACGGGTATTGGCCGCCGGAGCGTAGAGTCCCCACAAGTCTTCATAGCCGTTTACGATTGGACCGAAGCGGTGTGAAATATCGAATTCGAAGGTTTTTTTCAAGGGAACCAGGACGGTCTGGTTGTCGATCAGCCAAACACTTTCAAACGTGTTTCCCACGCGCTGAAGCCCTCTGCTATGGATAGAGATGGTTTGAACCTCCTCCTCTTCCTGCGCCACCAGGGCGGCGCCGGGCAGTAAAAACATCAGGAGCGCAAGGATCGACAGCATCCTGAACGGGAGAAATTTATAGGTAATCATGTTTTTTTAATTTTTAGTTATCACGAGCGCCTTGTTTGATCCAGGCCAGCACCTTGGAGTTGATGCTGGGGTCGGGCCCGCTGAGTGGCATGGGCGTACTGCGTTTGCCGGTAAGCCATTGGTACAGTTCGCTGTTTTCAGGCGCGTCCACGTCGATGTAGTTGCCACTAATCAGGGCATTGTACGCCTTGTCGGCCGTAAGCACCGGCGGTATGCCGCCTGCATTGTGGCAACCGCTGACGTTGCAGCTGGCGTTGAAAAGCGGAATTATATCCTGGGCGAAACTCAACTCCCCGGTTTCTTCTTCTTCGATAAAAACCGTTTTATCGTAATAACAGCCCGGCGCCCAAAGGAGCATGGATGCTGCTGCTGCAAATCCGAGCAATATTTTTTTGAATGACATATCAAAATGATTTAAAATGGAAGAAAAAACGCCCTGTTATCTTTTGAATTTAAGCAGCAGGTTGGCTTTGATAGCGTGCGCGATCTGGGCATTTTCAAAAACGCCGATACCAAAATACTGGTCGCTGAGATCGGCAAAGTTGACGTCCACGTTTTCGGTGTCGCCGGTATTCAGTTTGCGTTTGATCTCGAATACCCAGCCAGAACCGTTGTAGAAGCCGAATCCGTTGACGTCGCCCCGGTTACCGGTTACTTTTTCGGTATAGATGCTCGGGATACCTTTCGGGCCCACACCGGCGCCGGCGCGTTGGAAGTCGGGATTTCCAGTGGGATCAAGGGCGCCTCCATCGTAGGTCAGCACGCCGTTTTCGTCCACCGCGGTGATGAGTTTGGCCGTGCCGGCATCGATTTCGGCTTTAGTGATCCAATAGTAGAAGTCGCGGCCGGGGATGAAATATTTTGGTACGGAAACGCTCGCCCCGGTGCTGGCAATAGTGAGCGTTTGTTTGTTATCCGTGTAGCTGCCACTGACTTTCGGGTCGCTCTTCCGTCCGTTCGGCTGGGTATTGTCCTGATATTGGTCGTCCATAATACCCCATACGCCATCCCGCACCAATTTCCAGTGCCACATGTCGATGCGCTCGGTGGCGGAGTTGGTATAGTGGCGGGCATAGCCATTGGCCTGGCCCAGGCCGGTATGGCAGGAGCTGTAGCAAGTGGTGCTGTTCCAGTTGGCCACCGTGTTATTGATGTTCCACAGGATGGCCAGTTTATCCTCGTAAAAAGCGTCGCGTGTTTTAACGCCCTGGGCATTGTAAGTGGGAGCGCCGCTTTCCTGGGCCCATTTTTTGGTGGCAGGGTCGAAATACCAGGTATTTCTCTCCAGGCTGTTGGTGGGGTCGTCCCATTCTATGAGAAAATAGACGTTTTCATTATCGTACATGGAGCGCATCGTCACGGTGTAGGCATCGCCCACATAGCCGCGGAACACGTTGTCGCCCGGGTCCGGAACAACCGTTCTGGTTACCAGTTTGGGCAGATTGTCCCATGCGGCCTCCACCACGCCGTCGATGGCCGGGGCAGCCGTTGTCTTTTCAGCAATCAGCTCTTTGTCGCTCACGGCCGGACCGGTCGGCGTATAGATGTCCAGCAACTGATCGTCGTGCGTGCAAGCCATAAAATCGAGCACCATCCGCCCACCCAGGAACAGGACTAATGCCATAATCACGGTACGCGTTTTTAAGTTTTTCATATTATCAGAAATTGTGCGTGAGAAAATTGATGCGTCAAAATTCTGTCACTTTTTTTTCCCGACTTGATGACCCCAATCATTGTCCCGAATGATCGTCGAAGAATCACGGGAAACGGAATTTAATTTTATTAAAAAATGAATCAGGGTGCCGCTAAGACTAACCACGGATAAGACATCACTTGAGACGTTGTTTCTTAGAATTAAATTTGGAAAAAAATTTCCTTGGGGCATTGGTTCAATTTTACCTAAACGCCGCACGGCAGGTGCGCCCGACGATCCCAGGTCACGAGGCTGCTTCATAAGTTATTGAACAATGTAAATAGCCCGGCAATACACAAATTCCATACATTAGCCGCAAATTCGGCTCGACACATGGTTCTTTTTCGCAAAAGCTGGTTTTGGCTTTCCCTGATCATCCTTGCCGCCGTGTTCTGGCTGGCCAACCGCCGCGACGCGGCGCCGGGCCGCGCGGAAAAACTGCCGGAAAAGGTCGATTTCAACTGGCACATCCGCCCCATCCTCAGCGACCGCTGTTTCGCCTGCCACGGACCGGATGAAAATAAACGCCAGGCCGGCCTGCGCCTCGATACCAAAGAAGGCGCCTTTGCCCCCCTGCCCCATACACAAGATTCCACCCCATCCCAACAACCTTCCAAGCAGCAACCCTCCAACCACAAACCCCGTTTTGCGATTGTCCCCGGCCATCCCGAACAAAGCGAACTGGTGCGCCGCATTTACTCCACCCATCCCGATTCGGTGATGCCTGTGCCGGAATCGCACCTGACGTTGAGCGATTTTGAAAAAAAACTGCTCGTGCGCTGGATCGAGCAGGGGGCGCCCTGGAAGGAACACTGGGCTTTTATACCGCCCGAACGCCCGGCGAT
>JAKLJF010000298.1 GCA_023151335.1 Thermoanaerobaculia bacterium
GAGCCGGCGGCGGTTTTCAGAGGATAGTTCGCTTGTTGTTGGCGAGGACGCCAAAAACGGCAACGAAATAGCCGTTGTCGGCGTCCTCGCCGACAACATGCGTAGCCGCTTACATGCGTAGCCGCTGGTTTTTTTATCAAATAAATTTGTCTGCTTACTTTAATATCACGTAATATATGAATCGAATACTTAGCGTCTGTGCGTTCGCAGCCGTATTCATGACAGCGGAAAAAATGCCGGCGCAAGAACTGCAAAACCTTTCGCTGGAAACGGCTGTGACGCTGGCCCGGGAAAATACGCCGACCCCGCCCACCTACGTGTTGGAGCAACAGATCAATACGGCACGGCTGGTCGACATGCGGCAGCGGCGAGGTATCAAACTCAGCGCAACGGCCGATGCGCAGGCCAATCCATTCCTGCCGGCGAGCATTATTCCGGTCGGGCAGTTCAACCTGCAAAACCCCACCGGCGAAACCCGGGCCATCCGCTTCGGTACCTGGTGGCAGGCCTCCGTTGGATTGACCGCAAGCGTTGCCCTCATCGACGCCGCAACCGGCGCCGAACTGCGCGAACAGGGATTCCAAATCCGGCTGACCACCAACGACTGGCAGGCAACCGATGCAAAAGCGGTGTCCGACGTCATCCGGGCCTATTACGACCTGCTGTTGACCGAAGCAGAAATCCGGTTTCTGGAGCACAACCTGAAAAGCGCCGGCGCCTTTCTGACCGAGGCTCAACAACGCCGGGCCGGGGGCGCTGCCTTGCCCGCCGATGTGAACATGGCGCAATTGCAGGTGAACGACGCGCAACTGCGGCTCGAACAGGCCCGGGAAAACCGTCGCCTGGCGCTCGAAAACCTGTTGTTCCGTATGGGCATGCCGGCAGAACGGGCCGGCGAACTCCACCTGGGCAAATCCCTCGAGGAAATTTTGGCCAAAACAGAAACTACCGCAAACGAACGATTCGACTCTACCGGCGCCGGACAAAATCGCGCCGACCTGCAGCGGCTCGACCTGGACGATCAGTTACAAAACCTGAAAGTGGCCACTGAAAAAGCGCGGCTAAAGCCCACCCTTGATGCCAACGCTTACCTGGGGATGAACAATTTCAGCGACGAGGCGCCCCTTTTTGCCGAAAACTCCTGGTTTTCCAACGGCCACGTGACCCTTCGGCTCAACGTGCCGCTGTCCGAACATTGGGAATTGAAAAAACGTACCCAGCCGCTCCTGCTGAAACAGCAACAAAACGCCGTCCGACGCGAAGCGCTGCACCGCCAGGCCCGCCACGAATTCGAATCGGCCCTGTCCGCCTTTTCGCTGGCCAAACGGCAACTGCCCATCCGGCGAAACGACATCGAACTGGCCGCCTCCAACCTCGAACTTGCCCGGGCCCGCTACACCGGCGGAAACGGCCTGGCCTCGGAGATCACGGACGCGGAAGCCGTCCTGCAACAAAAACAATACGCCTGGCTGCAAACGGCTTATAATTTACTGCTGGCTGAACTGGATATGCGGCTCGCGCGGGGAGAAGTGCGCTGACATTTACTGCCGCACTTCCAGCGCCATAGCCGCCGACATCCATTCGAAGCGCTTCCAGTGATTTTTACTGCCGAATTTGTAATAATGTCGGTTGCCGGCTACCGGCATGGCGATCGGCAGGCTCAACTCCGTGCCCTGGCCGGTGGCGTAAATCCACTCCACCGCTGCGATGACGGATTCGCGTCTTTTGCCGCGGGGCAAAAATACCCAATTGCGGGGATGACAAATGTCATCACTGCCAGATTTGTCTTGGCATACTTTATGCAGTAGAAGCGGGTCTCAGCCGTATAAGGCGGCATGTTCAATATGGGTTGTCGTTTCGGGTTCCGACGCCAATTCATTTAATCTCATTTGCATCTGATGATATCCGTTACCAAACCTTTTTTGCCCCCCATAGAAGAGTACCAGGAGTATATTCAGGGAATCTGGCAACGCAACTGGCTGACCAACAACGGCCCCCTGGTAAACCAGTTGGAGCTGGAATTAAAAGATTATCTCGGGCTGAAACACCTGTTATATCTCAGCAATGGCACCATAGCCCTGCAAATCGCCTTCAAAGCCCTGGGTCTGAGCGGCGAAGTGATCACAACGCCTTTTAGTTACGTCGCTACCGTGAGTTCCCTGGTTTGGGAAGGTCTGAAGCCGGTTTTTGTCGATGTTGATCCGGACTCCCTGAACATCGATCCCAAAAAGATTGAAGCGGCCATTACGCCCAATACCTCCGCTATTCTGGCCACGCACGTATATGGCAACCCCTGTGAGGTGGATAAAATCCAAAAAATTGCCAACAAACACGGTCTGAAAGTAGTATACGATGCCGCGCATTGCTTTGGCACTACCTATAAAGGCAAATCCATTTTTGGTTACGGCGACATCAGCACCACCAGTTTTCATGCAACCAAAATTTTTCACACCATTGAAGGCGGTGCAGTCATAACGCAGGATGCGGAATTACTCCGGAAAATGGCCCTCATGCGCAATTTCGGCCATACCGGTCCCACTACTTTTGAAGACGTCGGGATCAACGGTAAAAACTCAGAGTTTCATGCTGCCATGGGGCTGGTCAACCTACGGCACATCGAAGCCATTTTAAAATCACGGAAAGAACAGTGGCTCTTATACCGGGAATTGTTCCGGGACCTGGACGCGCAAACGCTGGATCTGCTGGATCCGGAAGGATATAACTATTCTTATTTCCCCTTGATATTGCCCAACGAACAAATACTGGAAAAATGTGTGGACATTCTCCAGGTCAACTATATCATCCCCAGAAGGTATTTTTACCCATCGCTCAACCAGCTGCCCTATCTGAATACACAAACCACGCCGATCAGTGAAGATTACAGCCGCCGGGTATTATGCCTGCCTTTATTTCACGATCTTTCGGCGGAAACCCAGCAGATGATCGCACGTTTCTTACTGAGAGTACAAAACAACTGAGCCGACCAAATGAAAGTAGCTGTCATGCAGCCGTATTTTTTCCCTTACATCGGATATTTTCAACTGATCCGGTGTGTGGACAAATTCGTGGTATTCGACGACGTCAACTTTATTAAAAAAGGATGGATCAACCGGAACCGTATCCTGGTGAACGGCGCTCCGTTTTTATTCTCCATTCCCCTGAAACAAATCAGTCAGAACAAATGGATCAGGGACACAGAGGTATCGGATGATCCGTCGTGGATGCCGAAGTTTTTGAAAACCCTGGAATCTGCTTATAAGAAAGCGCCAAACTTTAATCACATTTACCCCGCCGTCGAACGTCTGTTGCAGGAAGATCACCCGTCCATAGCCGGTTTGAACGTCGCTGCGATCCGGTTCGTTTGCGATTATCTGGACATTGACACCGCGCTGATCCCCTCATCAACGATATATGCCAACAACCATTTGAAAGGTCAGGAGCGTGTGTTGGACATTTGCCGGCAGGAAGGCGCCGAAACCTATATCAACCCGGCCGGTGGATCAGAACTCTACGATCATGCATTTTTTGAAGAAAACGGCGTTCAATTGTTTTTTATTCGATCCGAAGCCTCGCCGTACAAACAATTTGGGCACGATTTTTTCCCTTACCTCTCCATGCTCGACTGCCTGATGTTTGCAGACAAAGCAGCGATAAAACAAATGCTATCAGAATTCCAACTCGTTACATCCGTTTAATCCGTTTTCTACCCCCGGTCTTTATTTAAAAAATGAAAAAATAAAAACCGACAACAATGAACTCAACCAACACGATGGTTAGCGTGTGCATGGCGGCTTACAACCACGAAAAATTTATTGCCAAAGCCATTGAAAGCGTCCTGATGCAGGAGACCGGTTTCCATGTTGAATTAGTCATCGGCGAGGATTGTTCCAAAGATTCCACCCGTGCTATTTGCGAAAAATACGCGGCCCAATACCCCGACCGGATCAGGTTGCTGCCCTCGGATGTCAACTGGGGTATGTCGAAAAACGGTATCCGCATCCTGAACAGTTGCCGCGGAAAATACATTGCCATTCTCGATGGCGACGACTTTTGGAGCGACCCGCACAAACTCCGCGACCAGGTGCAATTCCTGGAACAAAATCCCGACTACGGACTGATCTACACCGATGTGGACGCCGTGAATGATGCCGGCGAGATTTTCGAGGCCGAATCGATACGCAAACGCAGAAAAGAGTACCGCGAAGGCGAGGTCTTTTTTGCCATGCTGCCGGGCCTCAATTTTATCAATTCCTGTACCGCGCTTTTTAGAAAAGAATTGCTGGAACTCGAAGGCCCCAATCCGGTAGAAAAATACTGGTACAGCTACGACTTCTGGTACTGGCTCCGGGTGTCCATGCTGACAAAAGTGGCCTTCCTGAACAGAAGAATGGCCTGCTACCGGATGCACGAGGGCGGTATCACGAACACCGCATATTTTAAAAATAACCTGGAGAGAAACTACTACGTTTTATTCGATGTCATCGATAATTTTTACAGAAGGGTACCGGGGCCGTTGGACGAATCGGACAGAAGCATTATTTTCCGAAAACTGCTGTCGCTCCTGTACAGAAAACAAGGTACGCTGGCCATGAAATTCCGGGCTTTGACCATGTTGCCGCGGTACTTTCCGGGTCTTGGCGGCATAACAGGCATCCTGCGGGCCAAGACAAAACGACTCTCGCCGACTACCCTCGCTTCAAAAACCGCGCATTAACCGATTAACCGTTATGAAAAATTTTGCCGTATTCATCTCCGGCTATGGCCGCGGGGCTATGGAGATCATCAAAGACTGGAAAAGAGGACTCGTCAGGCCCAACCTGAAACTCCTGCTGAGCAGTGATCCGCAATCGCCCTGCCTGGCTTTTGCCCGTGAAAATGGCCTGGTTTTTGAAGTAGTGGAACGCAAAAGCTACCCGTCCAAAAAGGCCTTTGAGCAGCAAATTCTGGACGCGCTCAAAGCGCATGAGATCGACTACGTATACCTGGCCGGATGGATGCATATCATCGGCCAAACGCTCCTCGATGAATACAAAGGAAGGATCGTCAACGTGCATCCTTCGCTGTTACCCAGTTTTAAGGGCCTGAACGGCATTCAGCAAGCCATGGAATATGGCGTGAAAGTGACGGGCGCAACCACCCATTACATAGACGAGACGATAGACGGCGGCAAGATCATTGCCCAGAAATGTATAGAGATCAACGAAGGCGACACCTTTGATGAAATAGATAACCGCTTATTCAAGGTGACCACCCTTATTACGCTCGAAACGATCAACAAGGTTTTCCTATAATTTCAAATCAAAATTCTTCACTATGGTTGAACAAGCGATACACCAAATTAAAACGCAGGGATACTGCCGTATCCCCGGGGTATACAGCGGCGAACAAGTAAAGAAATGGTTGGACCTTACCAGATATTGGTACGAAAAAAGCAAAAACAATGTCTCTTCCAACCTGTCGGCGCTCACTCAAAACGATCTTTATTTGTGGAACCCCCATTATAAAGACGTGAACTTCCTGAAGATGTTCTTCGAGCCGGAAATCCTCCGCCAGATCATGATGTATTTCCTCAATGATCAGTGGTTCAAAGCCATTCCGGCCGATCAGCCCAACTACATCCTGCAAAACCTGATGGGCCGCAGCAGCGACAAAAAACTGGCGATGCATATCGACTCATTCATTCCCTACCTGGGCGATTACGTCACTATGGTACAGGCGGCTGTCATTCTGGAAGAACAAACCACCGATAATGGCTGCACCGTGGTCATTCCCGGCTCTCATCTCAGCGGAAAATATGCCGATCAGACATCCTTCGACCAAGCCGTTCCGGTCTTGTCCGAACCCGGCGACCTGATCGTATGGGACAGCCGTACCTGGCACGGCACGCTGCCGAACAACACCGATGGCACCCGCTGGTCCATTATCGCCGCTTTTTCACGCTGGTGGATCAAACAAATGTTCAACTATACCGACAACCTGCCGCAGCATATTTACGATCAGCTGTCGGACAACGAAAAAGCCATAGTTGGTTTCTGTTCCCTGTCCTACAACGACGAAACGGAAGGCATCGACCGCAAACGCGGCTACGATACCCTGCTGGAAAACGTGGAAGAATACCGGGGGAAACTGGTGCCGCAGCTGGTGTAAATCCTTACCTTTAAACTATACCTTAAAAAGGCGTCCCGAAACGGGATGCCTTTTTCATTTTCAGATTAAAATTTTGTCAATTCCCCCTTTTCCCGGGATAACTATGCAATTATCCGGCGATACAATTAAATTAAGTTTCGTTTTGAAAATATTTTATAACTCAATTAAACATACCGGATTACGCGACTATTAAAGTTTTTTATTCCGGATACTTGTTTTATTTAAAAATAAAAAACACCTTTGCAATATCGCATTCCCCTGCTTCATTCAAGTCTTCCATTGCGCAGACTTTTACTCTAACCCCTGAAAGCCTGATTTCTTCCCTAACCGCACCA
>JAKLJF010000299.1 GCA_023151335.1 Thermoanaerobaculia bacterium
AGCAGTAACCAAACCACATAATATCCAATCAAATTTTACCGGCCACATGGTCTACTCCCGACTTGACGGCCAAGCTTTATACGGACTATTTATTGAAAATGGTCAAGCGAAATTAACGCTTACGGCTGGAGAGCATGATAGCACATTACCAAGATGTTGCTGTGTCACCGTAGAGAGTATCACCGTATATTTGGGAGACAATTCATGGACGACTTATTATGTAGATTGCTATTTGTTCGTACTTGGCGGGGGCCCAGGCGGGTCTTTTGGCTTTGACCCTGGCTGGTGGGGTTATACTCCAATTGAGCCATGTTCTACCTGCTCCGGTGGGGGTGGCTTTACCCCTCCAATATGCCCCGATGGCAGCCTGATGTCGGAATCTGGGGAATGCTTATGCTCTGACGGCAACCCCATTCCAGCTAATGGAGAGTGCCCGCAAGGGCCCTGCAGATTGACAAACACGTATGTTATTTCCTCTGGCCCTTACGTCTCGAGTGACTTTATCGGTTTACTTCCGCTACCCTGGTATGCTTTTTCAAATGTATCCGGCTTATTGAAGAATTGTGATACTGGAGACGCAACATTCAACACTATGCTGGCGGAAAATGGAGCAACAGAAGGCAGTGTGGAATTGGTATCAGCTAGTAACCTTGTAATAGGCGCCGAAAACTACTCCGGTTCCAGGAAATGGAAAATTACTAATTTTAGTTCAGCAACCTTTCGTGTAACTATTGTTACCATGATTGCCAACTTCTCGTCAACTGAGTATGCAGAGAAGGATATGGTTATTTTTCTGCCTTACAATTAAAAACACCAGGATTTTCAAGATAAAATTGCTTCTTTTGAATCCTAAAACCGTCTCTTTGATAAAAAACGACATATTATGAAACAAACAATTTTTATACTAGTTTGCTTAACAATTTTGGCAAATTCTTGCAGCACTGTTAAAGAAGACGAAACTCAACCTCCAACTGTATTGCAGCCATTACCCGATGCCCTCACACGCGAACAAATACTTGATGTCGCTGATAAATATGGGCTCCGGGACAGCATTGCGATAGGATATGTTTCGCACAAATTTCAGCCATTTCCGCCTGAGGCTTACCCATATTTGAATGCTCAATATTGGGAAGGTTTCTTTCTACGTTGGAGGAAATACCTTGACAAGGCAGCAGAGCAAAAAATGTTTGATCTTCAAAAAGCGAATATAAAAACCGTACAGGAGTATTTTAACCTAATTGAACGTTTTCCCTTGATCCGCCAAAGCATGGTGGAAGCCGCCGGCGGCCAGGAAGCATACAATAAAGATAAGCAATATACCCTATCCCATAAATATCATATCTATCTTGGTACGACTGGCGTTATTGCCTTAATACCTGCGGAAAAAGATAACGGGACATATCCAGGTATAAGGCTTGACAAAGGCGAATAATAAACCCACAACGCTTCCCGGCGGAAATCAACAGGCAGCGGTAACTCGGCCCCCGGCGCCGGCCCGGAATGGTGTACACTCAGGCCGTGGATGCCTATCGCAAATACCGCACATTTGACAGCGATACCGGCAAAACGGATTGGGACCTCTGCCTTTTTTACGTGGCGGATTACCAACGCTATCGCTCCGAATTTCAAACGCTGCTCAATAAAATCACTGGCGACGCCAAACACCCCCGGCGCGACAAGGCCGCGACGCTGCGGGATGCGTTGGCGGAGCGAGGGATTTGGCCGAAGTAGGCGGGCATTTTCAGGCTATAAATTTTTTTTTTCAAAAAAGGTACTCCCCCCAGGGGTACCTTTTTTTCATGCCCGCCTCTAACCCATAAAATCAACACCATTCACGATCAAAATGCATGTAAAATGAAAAACATCTTCTCCTGTCTGTTCGCCCTGTTCCTGCTGGCATCCGAGGTTTTCGGACAACAAATAAACTCGGTCACCCACGTACCAAACCCCGCTTATGCCGGCAACTCCGTATCGCTCGACATGAACATCCGGCTTTGGCCGCATTATGATCTGATGGGCGAGTATATCGCCTGGTCGGGTAGTAACGTGTACATATACCTCGATTTCGACTACAATCCGCCGACCCCCTGGATGCCGGGCATTGCCGTGGACATCGATTACACCGTCGTTCTGGGCACGCTTGGCGCGGGCACTTATACCGCCCGCGTCCTCGATTTCGACAACGGCACGACGTTGTACACCTACTCTTTTTCGGTGCTTGGCGGCTGTAACCCGCCCACCCTGAGCCAACTCGCCGTCTCGAACCTCGGCTGCACTTCGGCCACGCTGCAATGCAACGTCGGCGGAGTGAGCGGTTACGGCTACCGCTATCGGCCGGTCAATTCCAGCACCTGGACTACGGTGAGTTCCACCCCGTACAACTATCTGAACGTCACGAATCTCCAGTCCAACACCCATTATGTTTTCCAGGCCCGCGTGTGGTGTGGCGGCACGGCCTCTGCATGGTCGCCGGACAAATATTTCCTCACCTGCCAAAGCGGCGGCGCCGGCACCTGCTCCAACCCGTACAACGCTTATTGCGGCAACACGTACACCGGCAACAACGCGGCGGGAACCAACAACTACAACAGCTACGGTACGCTCTTTACCCAGATGTACGGTCCCGAAGTGTTTTATCAACTCACCCTGACGCAACCCGGCCCGCTGACCCTCACGCTCACTGGTCTGGCCTACAATCAGGATCTCGACCTGATCGTACTGTCGTCGGGCTGCAATGCCAATGCCATCGTGGCCTACAGCGGCAACAACGGCAACAACAATGAATACATCAACGTCGGTTATTTAGCGGCGGGCACCTACCGCATCGTCATCGACGGTTGGAATTATTCAGTAAGCAATTACGTGCTGACCGTGCAGTGCAATACTTTCACCTGCCAGCCACCCGCTCCGAGTCAACTGTACGCCAGCAATATCACGGCCTATTCGGCACGGATACACTGCAACTACACCGGGGCAAGCGGGTTCGACTGGCGTTACCGCAAATCGGGCACCATCACTTGGCTCGATCTGCCGGGCGGCAGCGCCAGTTACTATAATCTGTCGGGCCTCAGCGCCAGCACCATGTACGAATTCCAATCCAGCGTATTCTGCAACGGCGCCTGGACGCCCTGGTCGGCCAGCCAATACTTCACCACCTCCGGCGCGGGCATCAGCACGCCCGTCAACGACGAACACTGCAACGCCGTCACGCTGAGCGCCGGCAGCGGCTGCAACCCCGTGGCCGGCACCAACATCGGCGCCACCACCTCCCTGTACCCGAACCTGCCCACGGAATGTAACAGCACCAACATGCGCGACGTGTGGTACCGCGTGCAAACGCCCTCCACCGGCAAAGTAATGGTCTCCACCTTCCCCGGCATCATGACCGACGCGGTCATCGCCGTGTACTTCGGCAGCTGCAACAGCCTTTCGCCCGGCGTACCGAACTACTGTTTCGACTGGAACCCAAGCAATGGCGACGAGATGCCGGATGTTACCCTGACCAGCCCTCCCGGCACCTGGTGGTACATCCGCGTGTGGGGTTACGGCGGCTCTACCGGCACCTTCTCCATTTGCGCCCAGGCGGTGAACAACCTTACAGAAGATGAAAACACCGTGGGTACTGGCGGTGGGAGCGAAGACCGCGGCAGCAATGCCGACCTCGGCGCGCTAACCAATGATACTCCTGCAAGTGAACCGCAAAAACTGACCCTTTCGCCTTCGCCCGCCCGCGAATTTGTGCAATGCGCCGTCGAACTCGAAGCAGATGCGGAACTGGATATCCGGGTATTCGACCTGGGCGGTCGTCCGGTACTGCAACGGGAAGGTATTGGCGCCACTGCCGGCGCTTTTTCCGAACGGCTCGATGTTGCCAGTTTACCCGCCGGGCTCTATATCGTCAGGATGAGCGACGGGACGCGGGAATGGACCGGGAAGTTAGTGATTGAGTGATTGAGTGATTGAGTGATTGAGTGATTGAGTGATTGAGTGATTGAGTGATTAATGCCTCGGTACCGCCGGGCCATGGCCGAACATAACCCGCGAACCGCCCCCTATCCCTCTTTTTCCCGCTCCGAACTTGTCATCCCGGAGGGGACCGTCCGATCTACGAAGGCTTTTCACGCGGGCTTCCCCCCGCAGACCGGACGGTTCCCTCCGGGATGACAAGTTTGGAGCAGGGAAAAGAGGGAAGGAGCGCTTCGCGGCAAGCCTCGGCGGTATAGCGAAGGGAGACACACCCCCGGTATAGTTTTGATATGCACTTAACGGGATGTAATCCTGCTTTTCCTTAAACGTAAAATCGGCGGTAAACCGCGGGACAAATCCGTTTACATCCTTTTCTCTTTCATCACCTCGACGTCAAAACCCAGTTCCCGTAGTTTTTCCGGACTGAGTTCTTCCAGGCTTTTGATCTCCAGCGCTTTGCCGTCTTTGTTTTTGAACGTGACGATCACGGTTTCGCGGTTTTCCACCTCGCGTTGGTCGCGTTGTGCGCGGGCGGAAAGTTCTTCTGCCTGGCTGATGGCCTGGTTGAGTTGAGTGAGGGCCGCGGCTTCGCGTTCCTGTGCTTCGCGGAGTTGTTGTTGCAGGTTTTCGGAGCGTTCGATGTTGTGCGTCAGTATCCGTTTCAGGTCTTCCACCTGGGCTTTGGCTTCGCGCAGTTCATTTTCTTTGGCTTTGCGTTCTTCCTCGGCGCGGGCCGCTTCGAGGCGGGCGCGTTCGGCCTTTTCGCGGCGCGCCAGTTCTTCCGAGCTCACGAGTTGGTTGCAATTCTGGAGCGAGAGCAGTTTTTCCAAAGCCACGATGTCTACCGACACCACGTAGTCCACCTTGAACTGGTCGGTGCTGCTGTATACCTCGCCGCCGGCACTGAAAGCCATGCCGCTGATCTCGCTGGAAGCGCCGGCTTTCTGGTAGGCGCGGGTGTAGATGGTGGTCAGTTTGGCTGAACGGATGTAATAGGTTTTCCTTTTGGTTTCGGCGGGTACGTTATTGGACGATTTGCAGATTTCGAGATAGGGAATATAGTCTTCCGGCAAAAAAGCCACTGCCACATCCTTGATGATGAGTTCGTAAATGTTGTCCTTTTCCACCTTGGTGGAGGCGATGCAATAGGCGCCGTTGAACTTGAACTTGTTGTCGATCTTGGCGCTGTAGATCACGTCGGACGTGGAGGTGGATACCACCGGCGGCTTGTCCTGCCGCACAAAACGCGTGAGCACCGAGGTTTTGTTGTCCTCGATCAGGATCATGGCGCCCACCAATTGGTCGATGTTGTTGACAAAGCCGGCCAGGCCCTTGATAAAGGTGCGTTCCTTGTACGACTGGGGCAGGTCGAAACCGAGCGTGACGGAGTTAAGTTTTATCTTCCGGGAAGGCTGGGCCTGGGTTGTGGAGGTGAAGACACCAAAAACGAAGAGCAGGATAATACGGTACGGCATTTTACTGTTTGCTTTGAGTAATCGGGGCAAATAACGACGGAAATAGGGTTGGCGTATATACCATTAGGGTATTGACTTCATATTTGGCCCCAAAAATCAGGTTTTTTTTTACCTTTGTGGCCGTTAATACGGTGCCAGGTTTTGATGTTCTGATAGCTCCATACAACTCAAAGTCTACTAATTTTGTAAAAAATCTTGGATATGGAATTCAAACATATCGTTTCAAACCCTGCCATATTAGGAGGTAAACCTGTTATTCGGGGAAGTCGCATAAGCGTACAACTCATTCTGGAATGGATTGCTTCGGCAGCTTCCATCCAAGATATCATTAAAAAATATCCGTATCTGAGCGAGGAAGGAGTACGAGAGGCTATTTTATATGCTTCTAACTTTATGGCAAATGAGATTTTAATCGAAGTCGACTCCCCCTCTTCATGAAAATAAATGAATTCCCCTTGTTAACGAATGAAAACATTGATCCCGATCTTGTAACATATCTCAGAAGCAAAGGATTTGATGTATTCGATATTAAAGAATCCGGTATGCAAGCCTCAACCGACGAAGAAATTATCAGGCTTGGCAATCAAACCGGGAGAGTCATCATCACTGAAGACCGGGATTTTTGCCAAATCATTTTCACACAAAACCCTGAGTTTACTGGCGTTGTTTATTTTCGTCCGGGCTCTTTTTTCTCTGCATATCATATCGCAACAATTGATGGTTTATTGGCTTTAAACCCAGACGTACAGCCTCCATTTTTTATTACTGCGGAAAAACAAAAAAACAAAATCAGGCTGAAGGTGCGCAATGCCATGCCCGGCCCATCGATTCATTAAAGATTCCCTACACTCATGTTCATCTCCGGTATTCAACAAATCGGCATCGGCGTTTCCGATGTGCAAAAAGCCTTTCGCTGGTATCGCCGTTACTTTGGCATGGACGTGCCGGTTTTCGAAGAGGCCGCCACGGCGGCGCTGATGCTGCCTTACACGGGCGGTCAACCCCAGGAACGGCATGCCATCCT
>JAKLJF010000029.1 GCA_023151335.1 Thermoanaerobaculia bacterium
ACCCTCTAAACCCTCTAAACCCTCTAAACCCTCTAAACCCTCTAAACCCTCTAAACCCTATAAACCCTCTAAACCCTATAAACCCCCGCAAACCCAATGCTCACCATTCTCTCGCTATGAAAACAGTACAAAACTTCTTCCTGTTTTGTTCGGGTGTGGAACATTCCATCCTGGATAAGTGTCCTTCCGACCGCAACAAATACATGGGCATTGGCGCCACGGTCTTTTTTACCGGCGTACTGGCCTTTTTTTCCTCGGGTTATGCCCTGTACACCGTTTTTGAATCCTGGTGGGCCGCCGTGGCTTTCGGGCTGGTGTGGGGTCTGATGATCTTCAACCTCGACCGGTATATCGTGATGAGTATGAAGAGTTATGGCAAATGGTGGCGCGACTGGGTGGTGGCCCTGCCACGGCTCGGACTGGCCGTTTTGCTGGCCCTCGTTATTTCCAAACCGCTGGAAATGAAAATTTTTGAAAAAGAGATCCAGGCCGAACTGGTGTCGATGGAACAGGAGGTGTTCAAACAACAGGAAGACAAGGTCCAAACCCGTTATCAGGCCCAGATCGCTGAACAGCGCGCGCAAATCGCAGCCTTGAAAACAGAGATCGCGACCAAAACGGAAGCCCGCGACGCGCTCGTCAAACAAGCGGTTCAGGAAGCCGATGGTACCGGCGGCTCGGGCCAGAAAAACCTCGGTCCCATCTACCGCGCCAAAAAAGCCGAGGCGGATAAAGCCGAGGCAGAACTGGCCGCTGTATTGGCTTCTAATCAACCCCTGATCGTGGAAAAAGAGCAAACCATAAAGAACCTGGAATCGTCCATCCAGACGGAAATAGCGGGCCTCCAGCGCAGCCGTTACGACGGGTTGGCCGCCCGCATGGAAGCGCTTGGACGTCTGACGGCCCACAGCGAGGCCATTTTATGGGCCAGCCTCTTTATTACCCTGTTGTTCATCGCCATTGAAACGGCGCCCATTTTTGTAAAACTCATTTCCTACCGCAGTCCCTACGATTACTTACTACACGAGCACGAACACGTGTTCGAAATGGCCAACCTCGAGTCGGTGACCCTGCGCAACAATACGGTGAAAAACAAACTGCGCTTCGACACCGAAACCGGCGCGCATTTGGTGATGGCCCGAATTACCACTGAAAAGGCGTTGATCGATCACAAACTGAAGGAAAAACTGGAGGAACTGAAGCAACGGCCGTACGATTGGAAGTTGGGGAGTTTCTAAATGCTCATCAATTCTTTCGCCGCGGCCATCGCCGCCTCGCTCGGCGGATTCCCGCCCACCATCACCGCCAGCGCCCGCACCCGCTCGTCGGCATTCAGCAGACGCAGATAGGTGACGGTTCGACCGTCCTGCACCTGTTTATACACGAAATAATGTTTGTCGGCACGGGCGGCGATCTGCGGGGTGTGGGTGATGCTCACCACCTGGTGGCGGTCGCTCAGTTCTTTCAGGATCAGGCCCATTTTCAGCGACACGTCGCCGCTGATGCCGGTGTCGATCTCGTCGAAGATGAGCGTGGGCAAGGGGATAGCGTCGGCCACAAGGCTTTTGGTGCAGAGGGTGAGGCGGGAGAGCTCGCCCCCGGAGGCCACATCCTTGATGGGCAGGTATTTGCTGCCGACATTGGAAGCGAAAAGGAACTGTACTTCGTCGCTGCCGGTGGGCGTGAGGGCTTCGGTGGGGTGTATATCCACGCGGATACGGGCGTGTGGCATCGACAACTGGGCGAGCATGGCATGCACTTTTTCCTCAAAGGGCGTGGGCACGATTTTCCGGCGTTCGCTGAGCAGGTTGGCCAGACCACGCAGCTGGAGCTCCTGCCCGGCGATCCGGCGCTCCAGTTGGGCGATTTGTTCGCCCAGATCGGTGAATCCGCCGAGTTGTTGTTCGAAGTTTTCCTGCAGTTGCAATAACTCGGTCACGGAAGCGGCGCCGTGTTTCTTTTGTAATTTATAAATGGTATTCAGCCGCTCGGACACTTCCTCGATGCGCTGCGGGTCGTGCTCGGTGTTTTCGCTGATGCGCTCGCAGTCCTTGGAAATATCCTGCAAATCGAGGATCAGGGAATCCAGGCGTTCGCCCAGGGCGTTCAGTTCGGCTGAAACGCGGCGGGTACCCGACATGGAACGGGCGATTTCCTGGAGTTGCTGGATGATGTTCTGTTCCGATTCGCCGAGGTAGTTGTAGGCGGCGCCGTAGGTGCGTTTGATGTCTTCGGCGTTGGTCAGGCGGGCGAGTTCGGATTCGAGTTGCTCCTGTTCGCCATCGCTGAGCCCGGCTTGCTGCAGTTCGCTCAGCTGGAAGCGCAGGAAATCCATTTCTTTGGCGGCGTTGGCGCTGCGTTCGCTGAGTTGGGCGAGTTGGCGCCGGTCGGCCTGGTACTCGCGGAAACGCCTCTGGTAATCCTGCAGCAGGCCTGCATTGTCGGCCAGGGCATCGATCATCCGGAGCTGGAAGTTGACGTTGTGGATGTCGAGCACGTCGAATTGCTGGTGCAGATCGATCAGGGCCTCGGTAAGCCGCTGGAGTACCTGGTTGTTCACGGGGGTGTCGTTCACGAATGCCCGGCTTTTGCCGGCCGGTGAGAGTTCCCGGCGAATAACCACTTCCGCGTCGTAATCGAGTTCCTGTTCGGTGAAAAATTCGCGCAAATCGTATTTGGATACGTCAAACCAGGCTTCCACCACGCATTTTTCCTGGTCGTTGTAAAATATTTTGGTGTCGGCGCGTTCGCCCATAACCAGTCCCAGCGCGCCCAGGAGGATAGATTTTCCGGCGCCGGTTTCCCCGGTAATGATGGTCAGGCGCTCTGAAAAGTCAATTTCAGCGCGATCGATCAGCGCATAATTGCGGATATGGAGGCGTTTGAGCATCGGGATCAGTAACGCCGTCTGGCAGACGGCGTGAAATTTTTTTTCGGCTGTTTACACCGCGAATGATTGAACAGGCAAAAATAGGGGAAATGCGCCGGATGCCGATCCATCCTTGTAAAATATTTTGTTTTAAATATATCTCCTCTTCAGGTTGAATTGAAAATTCGCCCCATACCTTATAAATTTGCGACGCATGCAAGCCTATCACGATCTACTCCGTCACATTCTCCAAAACGGCGCGCGCAAAAGCGACCGTACCGGTACCGGCACTTTAAGCGTTTTCGGCTACCAGATGCGCTTCAACCTGCAGGACGGTTTTCCGCTGGTGACCACGAAAAAAGTGCACCTGAAAAGTGTGATCCATGAATTGCTCTGGTTTCTGCAGGGTGATACCAACGTCCGCTACCTGAAAGAAAACGGCGTCAGCATCTGGAACGAATGGGCCGACGAGGACGGCAACCTCGGCCCGGTGTACGGCAAACAATGGCGCTCCTGGCAATGCCCCGACGGCCGGGTGGTGGATCAGATCGCCGAAGTGGTGACGTTGCTGAAAAAAAATCCCGACAGCCGCCGGATCATCGTTTCTGCCTGGAATGTTGCCGACCTGCCCGACATGGCCCTCGCGCCCTGCCATTGCCTTTTCCAGTTCTACGTGGCCGACGGCAGGCTTTCCTGCCAGCTCTACCAGCGCAGCGCCGACGTGTTTCTCGGCGTGCCGTTCAATATCGCCTCCTACGCCCTGCTGACGCTGATGCTGGCCCAGGTGTGCGATCTGCAGGCGGGCGATTTTGTGCACACCTTCGGCGATGTACACATTTACCAAAACCATCTGGAACAGGTGGAATTGCAACTTTCGCGGGAGCCGCGGCCCCTGCCGCTCATGCGGATCAATCCGGAAGTGACAGACCTTTTTGCATTCCGGTATGAGGATTTTGAACTGCTGCACTATGACCCCTGGCCGGCGATCAAGGCGCCGGTAGCCGTGTAACGCCGTCTGCCGTAACGCCGTCTGTCAGACGGCGTAAAAATGTTGGATTTTTTCCACGCCGTCTGACAGACGGCGTTACAGCCAGCCCAGGAAGGGCTCTTCCAGTATACCTTTCAACGTTACGAGGAATCGCGCGGCGTCCGCCCCGTTGATCACCCGGTGATCCCAACCGATGGTCATGGGCATCATCAGGCGCGGCTCAAAATCCTTGCCGTTCCAGTGTGGTTCGTACTGGGCGGCAGTGATACTCAGGATAGCCACCTGCGGCCAGTTGACAATGGAGATCATGTTGGTGCCGCCTATGCCGCCGATGTTTGAAATGCTGAACGTGCCGCCTTCCAGGTCTTCGGGTTTATTCTTCCCCTCCCGGGTGCGGGCACTCAGTTCGCTGAGTTCGATGGAGATTTCGGTCAGGCTTTTCTGGTCGGCGTTGCGGATGACCGGCACCAGCAGGCCGCGCGGCGTATCAACGGCGCTGCCGATGTGGTAGTATTTTTTATAAATAACCTCCCGTTTTTCAATGTCGTAGCTGGCGTTGAACTGCGGCATTTTGCGCAGCACGGCGGTAATAGCTTTGGTCAAAATAGCCGTGGTGGTAAGCGCGCCGCCGGCAGCTTTTACCTGGTCTTTGTATTGCTGGCGCAGTTGTTCGAGGCGGGTGATGTCGGCTTTTTCCGAAATCCAGGCGTGGGGAATGGCGTTGAAGGCATACACCATATTGTCGGCGGTGATGACGCCGATACGGCTTTGCGGCTCACGTTCCACGGGCCCGAATTTTTCGAAGTTGGGCAATGGTTTGTGCGCCGGGGCCGTTCCTGCCGCGCCGGCAACGCTGCCGCCACCGGTATCGATCTTTTGTTTCACGAAATCCACCACGTCTTTATAGGAAATACGGCTGGCGCCATCCTGCGGGCGCACGTCGGCGAGATTGACGCCGAGTTCCTTGGCGCGTTTGCGGGCCAGCGGGCTTACGCGCAACGAGCCGGAAGCGACTTTACCGGCCGGAGCAGCGGGCTGTGCGGCAGGTGCAGCGACCGGTTCGGCAACCGGCGCCGCCGGTGAAGGTGGCGTCGTAGCAGGAGCAGCGGGAGCAGACGCCGCCGGGGCAGCGCCGCTGAGTTTCAAGCGCAGGATAGGGGTGCCCTCCGTGACGTCGTCGCCTTTTTTTACCAATATTTCTTCCACCACCCCGTCGGCGTCCACGGGCATTTCCGCGTCTACTTTGTCGGTGCCCACGACAACCACGATCTGTTCCTTGCTGACCGTGTCGCCGGGTTGAATGAGGATTTCCGTAATTTTTCCGGTGACGCCGTCACCCAAAGACGGCAGTTTGTATTCGTATGACATGCAGGTACCGCTTATGTTTGATTGGTTTGATTCGTTTTTGCCGCGGGCAATGCTACCTTTAAACAAGGCCTGGAAGTTTGGTAAACATTGCAGCGGGCAAAACGGTTTTCCATCGGGCGGCAAAGATGAAGCAAGTTTGTGTGAATACAAACTGACGCCAACGCTTTTAGCGCATATTGACCCAATGACTAATGACCCAATGACGCCCAATGACCCAATGACCACTAATACCCCGTCAGCAATTCGCTGTAACTCGGATGGGCCATTGGCATGGCGCGCAGCTTGTGATAGGAAATACCCTGGTGCATGGCTAATTGTATAATACCCAGCAATTCTGCCGCCTGCTGGCCAAAAGCGGCAGCGCCGCGAATCAAGCCGGTTTGGTCATCGACTTTGATACGCAGCAAACCCGATGTTTCTCCTTCGAGGTGGGCCTTGAGCAGACTCGAATAGTGTTTTTCGACAAAAAAAGCATCCTCCGCACGATGCATATCGCCGATTTGACCGACAGGCGGATAGGTGTAAGCCATTTCAATAAAAGACTTTGGCCGCAGCAAGGCGGTTCCGTCATTCAACAAATGCTTTACGGCGACGCGGGCCTGCATAGTGGCCCGGTTAGCAAGCATGGGGGCGCCGGTCACGTCGCCCACGGCATAAATGCCGGGCTGGCTGGTTTGGCCAAATTCATCGACAGCCAGGGCTTTTTCCGGCGTAAGCACGAAGGGAATGGCGTTGGGGTCGTAGAAACTGAGATCAGCGGCGCGGCCCGTGGCCAGAAAAGCGTAATCCGTCTTATACCGCAAGCCGGCGTTTGTTTCAGCTTCCACGGCATTTTCCATGAGATGCACCGCTTTTACCGCATCTCTTTTATAGACCTGAATATGCAGTCTTTTTTGCAAAAAATCTTCGAGGATCGCCGCGATTCGTCCATCCAGTCTGGGCAGCAATTGAGTGCTATTGTGCAAAATGGTAACAGGGATACCCAATGCAGCAAACGCGTAGCCGTATTCCACCCCCGTAACGCCGCCGCCGGCCACCAGCAGGCTTTGGGGTAGTTCCGGAAGGGTCGCGGCATGTCGAGGGGCGAATATGCGCGGTGGCAAGGGTTTGACATCCGGGGAGAATACGGGTTCGGAACCGGTAGCAACCACGATATAACGGCTGTCCAGCAAATGGATTTTGCGGCCTTCCATTTCCACCCGCACCTTTCCGGGCGCAAGGATAGCGCCTTTACCAGCTACTGCGGTCACTCCCGCATCTTTTAAAACGTCACGATAGCGGCCTGAGGCGGATTAGATTGAGCGCCCAGGGCATAATAAGCGCCATTGCGCAGGGTAGAGGCTGCTTCGGCTGCCTTAAGCCATACCTTGGAGGGCACGAGGCTACCCCAAACGGCACGGCCGCCTGCCCGCTGGTTTTTGACGATAGCGACCTTTAAACCTTCCCGCGCTGCCATCACAGCCGCTTCAATACCACCGGGGCCGCCGCCTATCACGATCAGATCAAAGTTTGATTTTTCCATAAACGCCTGCAAAGTTGATTGGATTATCTCTTGTAAATTAAGGCTGAAATATGGACTTAGTTGTACTTTTTAACGATAAATACCGATATTAATCTGATACTTGCACAGCAGGCTGATAAATTGTAATCTTGCAGGCCGCTCGAAATCTTTCACCAAATAAAAAATCATGATGTCTTCCCTTCAGACGATCCAGGGTATTGCCCCTGCCGGACTCTGGCAGCGTTTTTATGAAATAAGCCGGATTCCCCGCCCCTCTAAAAAAGAGGAACGCATCACCGCTCACTTCGAGCAATTGTTCAATAACCTGGGCATCAAATACACCAAAGACAAAGTGGGCAACCTCGTGGCCCGTGTGCCCGCCACCAAAGGCTACAAAAACGCCCCCATTGTAGTGCTGCAGGGTCACAGTGATATGGTGTGCGAAAAAAACCGCGGCACGGCCCACGACTTCGACCGCGACCCCATCGAACTGGTGCGCGACGGCGATTGGATACGCGCCGACGGCACTACCCTCGGCGCCGACAACGGCATCGGCGTGGCCGCGGCGCTGGCCCTGCTCAACGATCCCGCTGCCGAGCACGGGCCGCTCGAAATACTGATCACCGTGGACGAAGAAACCGGCCTCACCGGCGCTAATCAGCTCTCCGGCAAACTGCTGAAAGGCCGGCTGCTGCTCAACCTCGACTCGGAAGAAGAAGGCGTGTTCTACATCGGCTGTGCAGGTGGCATGGACACGGCAGGAACATTCCGGGTACAAAACACCCCTGTTACGGCAGGCGGCCACGCGGCTTTCGCCCTGCGGGTATCGGGTCTGACGGGCGGGCATTCGGGCAGCGAGATTCATACCGGTCGTGCAAATGCGCTCAAACTCCTGGCCCGCGCGCTGCATGCCTTGCTGCCGCTTGGCGCCGGACTGACCAACGTGCAGGGCGGCAGCAAACGCAACGCCATCCCGCGGGAAGCGGAAGCAACCATTGTGCTGCCGGCTGCCGCCGCGGAAAAAGCCCAGGCGCTAATCGCTGCTTTGGAAACAGCCTTTCAGAACGAATTCAAAGCCACAGACCCCAATACGCGGCTGACGATGGAACCGGCCGCCACACCGGCAACCGTTTATGCCAAATCCCTTTCGAAAAAACTCGTCGATACCTTGCTGGCGCTCCCGCACGGCGTCATCCGTATGAGCGCCGACATCGAAAACCTGGTGGAAACTTCCACCAACCTGGCCACCGTTGTC
This sequence comes from Thermoanaerobaculia bacterium, assembly GCA_023151335.1. Classification (GTDB taxonomy): domain Bacteria; phylum Bacteroidota; class Bacteroidia; order Chitinophagales; family Saprospiraceae; genus M3007. The sequence goes on from JAKLJF010000029.1 coordinate 7,982, forward strand.
AGCGACGACAAAACCATCACGGTTGGCACCAATCAGCGCAGCTCGGTGGAAAGCGCCAAACAATACATCGCCGCCAGCGTAGCCGCCGGACTCCGGCTGGGCGGCGCCAAAGTAAGCCATACCGACGGCTACCCCGGCTGGCAACCCAACCTGCAGTCGGGGCTGCTACGCATCTGCAAAGATGTATTTATCCGGATGGAAGGCCGCGAACCGGAAATCAAGGCCATTCACGCCGGACTGGAATGCGGCATCCTCGGCGGTAAATACCCGGGCATGGATATGATCTCTTTCGGCCCCACTATCACCGGCGCGCATTCGCCCGACGAACGGGTGCATATTCCGGCGGTAGCGTCGTTTTATGCGCTGCTCAAAGAAGTGTTGAAAGCGGTGGCGGAGGGGAAGTAGCCATTCAGCCAGGCTACCGTTGTGTTATCCAATTCCGGAAACGCTGCCACAATCTGATTTTCCGACAAAAATTTGACCCGCCACCAAAAAACCCAACAGAAAATTTGCGTAACCGGCAGACTGGGCTATTTTTGCCTCCAACCCGCATTTCGATACCCGTATGCATACACCAGACGCAAACGTATCCCATTCCATCCCCCGCTTCGGCCAGACCGCCCGCCGCGACGCCTGGTGGGTAAGCCCTGTCATCACCTTTATTTGCCTGTCCGCCTTTGTGATCTATACCACCTGGGCGGCATTTCAGGGCGAATATTATTACCACGGCTCGTATTTGTCGCCGCTGTATTCGCCGGAGATATTCGGCGATTCGCCGCACAGCCTGTTCGGTCCGAAACCGGGCTGGTGGCCGGGCTGGCTGCCCTTTTCCCCTGCCCTGCTGATCCTGTGGGCGCCGGGTTTGTTCCGGCTTACCTGTTATTATTACCGCGGCGCCTACTACAAGGCGTTTTTTCTCGATCCCGTTTCCTGCTCCGTTTCAGAATCGAAAAAACAATACACGGGCGAGCGCTCTTTCCCGTTGATCCTGCAGAATATCCACCGCTATTTTCTGTTCATCGCACTCGGATTCTGGCTTTTTCTGCTACAGGATGTATGGCAGGCGTTGTGGTTTATCGATCCCGCCACCGGTGAAAAAACTTTCGGTATCGGGGTGGGCACGCTCGTGCTGGCGGTCAACGTGGTTTTGCTCGGCGGCTACGCTTTCGGCTGCCATTCGCTGCGCCACGTGATCGGCGGCATGCTCGACCACCTGTCGGGTTCGCCGGTACGATTCAGGGCGTACCAGTGCGTCACCTGTTTCAACCGGCGGCACATGATCTGGGCCTGGTGCAGTTTATTCTCCGTCGGCTTTGCCGATATTTATGTCCGGATGTGCGCCATGGGCATCTGGACCGACTGGAAAATCCTGTTATGAATACTTACGATACTTTCGATTACGACGTACTGGTGATCGGCGCCGGCGGCGCCGGGCTGCGGGCGGCCATCGAGGCTTCGGCGCACGGCGTCAGAGTGGGTCTTATCTGTAAATCGCTGCTGGGCAAGGCCCACACCGTCATGGCCGAGGGCGGGGTGGCCGCCGCTTTGTCGAACGTGGACGAGCGCGACAACTGGAAGGTTCATTTCACCGACACCATGCGCGGCGGCCAATACCTCAATAATTGGCGCATGGCCGAACTGCACGCCAAAGAAGCGCCCGACCGCGTGCGCGAACTGGAAGCCTGGGGCGCCCTGTTCGACCGCACCAAAGACGGCAAAATCCTGCAACGCAACTTCGGCGGACACAAATACCCCCGCCTGGCACACGTGGGCGACCGCACCGGGCTGGAAATGATCCGCACCCTGCAGGATCACGGCATCCACCAGGGCGTGTCGGTGCACATGGAATTTACGATCATCTCCCTGCTCAAATCCGGCGACCGCGTATCGGGCGCCCTGGGCTATGACCGGGAAAGGGGCCGCTTCAACGTGTTCCGCGCCAAAGCGGTGGTATTGGCCACCGGCGGCGTGGGCCGGGCCTACAAGATCACCAGCAACAGCTGGGAATACACCGGCGACGGGCACGCGCTGGCCTACCGCGCCGGGGCCGAGCTGATCGATATGGAATTCCTGCAATTCCATCCCACCGGCATGGTGTGGCCGCCCAGCGTGCAGGGCATACTGGTGACGGAAGGCGTACGCGGCGAAGGCGGTATCCTGCTCAATAAAGAAGGCCGCCGTTTTATGTTCGACGACATCCCCGATCTGTACCGCAACCAGACGGCGGACAACGAAGAGGAAGGCTGGCGCTATACCCAGGGCGACCGCAATGCCCGCCGCCCGCCCGAACTGCTGACCCGAGACCATGTGGCCCGCTGCATTGTGCGCGAGATCAAAGCCGGACGCGGCAGCCCGCACGGCGGAGTCTTTCTCGACATTTCCTGGATAAAGGAAAAAATACCCAACGCGGCAGAGGTTATTAAGAAAAAACTGCCGAGCATGTACCACCAGTTCAAAAAACTGGCCGATATCGATATTACCAAAGAACCCATGGAAGTAGGGCCGACTACACACTACATGATGGGCGGCATCCGCGTGAACGCCGACACGCAAATGTCCACCGTTCCAGGGCTTTTCGCCGCGGGCGAATGTGCCGCCGGCCTGCACGGCGCCAACCGCCTGGGCGGCAATTCGCTTTCCGACCTGCTGGTATTCGGCAAACGCGCCGGCGAGCACGCCGCCCTGTTCGCCAAAGAACACGGTTTTGAAACGATTGACGACGCCCGGATAAAATCCATCGTCGACGAATCTCTCCGGCCTTTCGAACGCACCGGCGGTGAAAATCCTTTCCAGGTGCAATACGACCTGCAGGATATGATGCAGGATCTGGTGGGTATCGTGCGCAATGAAGCGGAAATGCAACAAGCGGTGACCGAACTGAAAAAACTACAGGAACGCGCTCAAAACGTGAAAGTCGTGGGCAACCGCGAATACAACGGCGGCTGGCACACCGCGCTCGACCTGCAAAACCTGCTCGCGGTGTCGGAGGCTATCGCGCTGGCGGCCCTGCAACGCAAGGAAAGCCGGGGCGCGCATTTCCGTGAAGACTACCCGGCAAAAGACGACCAAAACGGGAAATTCAACTCCGTGGTACGAATAAGCGCTGACGGGCAGATGGAGATTAGAAAAGATCCCCTGCCGGAGATCCGCGAAGATCTGAAGGAAATCATCGCGGAAATGAAATAAATACCGCCCCCTTCAAATCAACCAATCAACAAATCAACGAATCAACAAATATGGCAACCGTATCCTTTACCATATTTCGCGGCAACTCCCCGGATACCGGGGGTTTCGAGACCTACTCCACCGAAACAGACGAGGGCATGGTGGTGCTCGATGCCGTGCATAAAATCCAGGCCGAGCAGGCCAACGACCTGTCGGTGCGCTGGAACTGCAAAGCTGGAAAATGTGGCTCCTGTTCGGCGGAGATCAACGGCATGCCCAGGCTGATGTGCATGACCCGTCTCAGCGACCTGCCGCTGGACAAGCCGGTGCTCTTGCAACCCATGAAGGCTTTTCCACTGATCAAAGACCTGGTGACCAACGTGTCGTGGAATTTTGACGTAAAGAAAAAGATCAAAAAATTCAAACCCCGCCCGCCCGATAATGCCGACGGCACCTGGCGCATTGCCCAGGAAGACGTCGACCGGGTGCAGGAATTCCGGAAATGTATCGAGTGTTTTTTATGCCAGGACGTTTGCCACGTGTTGCGCGAACACCGGATGCACGATGAGTTTATTGGCCCACGTTTCCTGGTGTATGCTGCCGCGCTGGAAATGCACCCCCTGGACACGGAAGACCGTTTGCCGGACTTGAAAAATTCAGAAGGGATCGGACTTTGCAACATTACCAAATGTTGTACCGGCGTTTGCCCCGAAGAGATTCATATCACCGACAACGCGATCATCCCACTGAAAGAACGGGTGGTGGACCGGTTTTACGATCCGCTGCACTGGTTTCTCCGCTTATTTAAAAAGTCGTAACTTTGAATATCCGGATCCTTGACGTTTAAAATAAACTGAATTCTATGTTTAAACTCAAACCTATATCCAAAGCAGGAATCCCAGAAGCGTTGAAAAAAGCCGAGCGATACCGGCTGCTGAACGAACCCCGCCTGTCCGAAAGCATTTGCGAGGATATACTCGATGCCGATCCGGGTAATCAGCAGGCGCTCGTGACCATGTTGCTGGCCATTACCGATCAATTTGGCCGGTATTCCGCGGTCACGATAAATAAGGCCCGCCAACTGTTGCCTTTGTTAAATGACGAATACGACAGGCACTATTATGCCGGAATCATCTGTGAGCGGCAGGGTAGCGCCCTGCTCGACCTGGGGGCCTCCGGCGGCGGCCACTCGCCGTACGAATGGCTCACCGAGGCCATGGAGTCCTTTGAAAAAGCGGAAGCCATCCGGTCTTCGGGCAACGACGACGCTATCCTGCGCTGGAATACCTGCGTCCGGCTGATTGAAAGCCACCATCTGCAACCCCAACGGGAACTTTACGTAGAACCGCCACTGGAATAAAGCTCAATTCTTGTTCGAAATCTTCAGATAATTTTCCAACGCCACGGCAATGGAGGGCGCTTCGGGCGTACCGGCCTGAATGTTGACTGTCATGCCGCTTTCTGTCACGGCATTATAGGCGGCTTTGCCAAAAACACAAATACGGCGGTCTTCCTGTTTGAAATCGGGGAACTGTTCAAACATGGATTTGATTTCCAACGCCGAAAAAAAGGCAATGATGTCGTATTTGATGTCTTTCAGCCCGCTCAGGTCGGTATTGACGGTGCGGTACATGATCGCTTCCTGGATGGGCACTTTCAGGTCGGCGAAAAACTTGACAATGTCGGGATTGCCCGTATCGCTGCAGGGCAGGAAGAATTTTTCTTCCTTGTTGCGCAGGATGTAGGATTTGAGTTCCTGAATAGCCTTGGCGCCGTTAAACACTTTGCGCTTGCGGAACATGATGAATTTCTGCAGGTAATTGGCGATGGTTTCCGTGGCGCAGAAGTATTTGGTTTCTTCCGACATTTTGATGCGCAATTCGCCGCAGAGCCGGAAGAAATGATCCACGGCTGTTTTACTGGTAAAAACGATGGCAGTGTAATCGTTAGGATAGACCCGGTTTTTTCGATACTCCCGCTCCGTAAGCCCTTCTACCGATACGAACGGCACAAAATCGATACTCACGTTGAATCGTTTTTCCAATTCATCGTAAGCGGTGCGCTGTACGGGGTTGGGCTGTGAGATTAAGATTCGTTGAACCCTTTTGTAGGTCTCTTCCTGAACAGGTGCAGCAGTTGCAGACATTCGGGAGTTTTGTTTATGTGAAATTTGTTCGGTGACCGGTTTTTGATTCATGCCTGGGAGGCGGTGTATTTTGGTTAAGGCTTGTATCGCAAAACACCCCGGAAAAGTTCCACGCCGATCCGATTTTTACTGCATCGTCAACATCGCCAGCTTGATCAGAATAAATACCGGGGCAATTTCGACGGTGCAAAGGTACAACAAAAAGTGAAAAAGATTGTCGCTCAAAAATTTCCGCCCGATGGATGCGGCCCGTAAGGAGCGGTAAGCGTAAAAAACCAGGGCTAAACCGAGCGCCCAAAACACCAGGAAACCGCTGTATTGCTGTACAAATGCCACCAAAAAATTGAACGGAATCAGAAAAAGGCCCAGCACGCAATTAAAAATAAGGATCAAAAAGTTGTACTGACGCACCTCCGACGACACCGGATACAACCAGCCGATAAACGCCAGAAAAATGTGTTTGGACAAGAATAAAATGCAGGAAAGCAATATGCTGACGCCGAGAAAACCGAGGTTATTGAGATCCCGGGGATTAAAAAAACGGGCGATCAGAAAAATAAAGACCCCGGCATTCAGCAGAAAACTGGCGTTCAATAAAAAATACGGCGTACTGCCTAAAAACCCGGAAGCTTCTTTTTGTGCCACCGAAAGCGCGCTGTCGTTCAGGAAACCCCGCCAGGCCTTGACCACTACGCTGCGTTTGCTGGCAATGGCAAAGGACAAAAACGCCACCAAAGCCACCAGCAGCCAAAACAGAAAGAGACTGGACAAAGGTTTTCCCCTGGGCAATGCCTCGAGCGGGCTGAAACTTGTCTCAATGCTTTGGCTGATACCGCTGGAAGCGCCGGGCAAACGGTGTGGCACCACGTCAAAGGGGTTGGCGACGGAGGTACCGGGTTTTGCCGGTTCCGTCACAGCCAGTTGAATACTTTTCGGCAAGCGGGCGGTAATCTCAAATGGATTTACCCTGACCTCCTGGCCAAACACCCCGAAGGACGACAAAAGTGCCATCATAACGACCAACCCATTGCGCATGCGGCAAAGATAGAAAAGGTTTCTGGTTTGAAGATTGGAGCGAACCAGAAACCCTCTAACCTTCAAACCAGAAACCTTTTCTACCTTTGCGCCTTACCAGACAAAATCATGCAAATAGACGTTATTCTTGGCCTGCAATGGGGCGACGAGGGCAAAGGTAAAATCGTAGATTACCTGGCCGACCAATACGATATCGTTGCCCGTTTTCAGGGCGGCCCCAACGCGGGACACACCCTCAAATTCGACGGGAAAAAATTTGTGCTGCACACCGTACCGTCAGGTATTTTCAGACCCAAACTCCTGAATCTTATCGGAAACGGCGTGGTGCTCGACCCCGTGGTTTTCCGGCGCGAACTGCAATTCCTGGAACAAAGCGGCGTGGATTTTCAACGCCGCCTCCTGCTTTCCCGCAAAGCCCACCTGATCCTGCCCACACACCGCTGGCTCGACGCCGCCAGCGAAGCGCACAAGGGATCGGCCAAGATCGGCTCCACCCTGAAAGGTATCGGACCCACCTATATGGATAAAACCGGGCGCAACGGCCTCCGCCTCGGCGACGTGGAACTACCCTCCTTCCGGGAACAATACGAAACGCTGAAAAACAAACACCTGGAATTGCTGAAAATGTACCCCGCTGTGCCCTTCGACCTGCAGATGGAAGAACAAACCTGGTTCGACAGCCTGAACGTGTTGCGAAGCCTACCATTTGTCGACAGCGAGTACTACGTGGACGACGCGCTTTCCAACGGTAAAAGTATTCTGGCCGAAGGCGCCCAGGGCGCCATGCTCGATATTGATTTCGGCACCTACCCTTTTGTGACCTCCTCCAATACTATTACAGCAGGCGTTTGCACGGGCCTCGGCGTGGCTCCCCAGCGGGTCGGCCGGGTGATCGGTATCACCAAAGCCTATTGCACCCGTGTGGGCGGCGGCCCCTTCCCGACGGAACTGGACAATGAAATTGGAGAAAAACTGCGCAGCGAAGGCCAGGAATTCGGCGCTACCACCGGTCGCGCGCGGCGCTGCGGCTGGATCGACCTGCCCCAATTGCGCTACACCATCCTGCTGACCGGTACCACCGAGATCTGCATGACCAAGATCGACGTGCTGAATTCCTTTGCTACCATCGCAGCGGCTACCCATTACCGCTACGGCGGCGCGGAGCACCGCACCCTGCCTTTCGATCTGAGCCGGATTGAAATTGAACCGGTATTAAAAAACTACGCCGGCTGGAATTGTTCACTCGATACCGCCCGCTCGTTCGACGATCTGCCGGCCGAGGCTAAAACCTATTTGAACGAACTGGAATCGTATCTCGGCGTGCCCATTCGTATGATCTCTACCGGACCGGAGCGGGAAAAACTGATTGTACGGTAGGTTTACAAATATCTCAGCCATTGTTTTTCGGGATGTTCCAACTTGTACCGGCGGTAAAACCGGCACATCCAGTACAGTAAAAACGTGGCGGCAAGCGTGGCGGCATACACCCCTGCCAGGGATAAACGGTTGGGGCCGCCCCCTGCAAGCCCCACGAGTTTGATCAAGTACAAATGCCACAGATAGAAAAACAGCGGCGTTTGTCCGATGAGACACAACGGCGCAAAAGTCTTTGGCACTCCCCCGTCCATCACTCTGAGCAATAGCAGTGCCGGCCCCAGCGTCATCAGGTTGTATAGCAGCGAAGTGGGGTATTTGGTGGTTTTCAAAAAAGAAAGCGCCGAAAACAGGGCATCCTTTTGGGGCGACCAGTGGCTGGGGTCACCGTACAAATTAAAGGTTCTCAACAAAAGAAAAACCGTTATGCCGCCTAATCCCAACAACAGGAGAACCTGACGCCGCCTTTCCACCTGAAAATTTTCCGCGTAAAGTTTGCCGAAACAATAGCCGAGCGTTATCAGCCCCAGGTAAGGTAAAACCGGATACAGCACGAACACAGCGAATTTTTTCGTGAGAAAGAAAAAGCCCGATTGGTGCAGCAGCAGCCAGATTTTGCCCCCAAGGGTTGCCGGATTTGCCGGAATACCATCCAGCAAATTATGCCCCAGCACTATCGCCGCACCCAGCGCGAGCAAACCCCTAAAAGGTAAAAACCGCAATGCGAGGGCAAGAAATAACATGCTGATGCCGATGGCCCAGGCCACCAGCAAATCCAGCAACGGGCGGGCAAAATCCGTATCCCATCCAAGGCGAATGACTGTGAACTCGATGACGATCAGCAGCAAACCCCGTGTCCAGAGGAAACGGATCGTCTGCGCCAGGCCGTTTTTCTCCGCAAAAAGAAAAGCCGCCGTGCCGGCCAAAAAGATGAATACCGGCGCGCAAAAATGAGTGACCCAGCGGGTAAAAAACAGGACGGGCGTGGTAGTGTCGAGGTTTTCGGGGTTGCCTTGCCCGTTGTGCAGCAAAAAGCGGGCATGGTCGAGCACCATCAGTACCATGACGATGCCGCGCAGCAAATCAAGCGATTGCACCCGCCCAGTGGGCGAGCTGTTTTTGTTCAGATTCATAGCCGTCATTTTCGGGTAAAAATAGGCGGGCCGGGCGCGGGCCGGCTTTAGAAATCTTGCTTTTTACCCGCGCGAAAAGCCGCCGGGCTTACGCGGAAATGTTTTGAAAACGAGGCTGTGAAATGCTCCGTGCTGTTGAACCCTGCCTGAAACGCCACCTCCGACACCCGGTACTCCCGGGTGCGCAACAGCAGGGAAGCGTAGTGCAACCGTTGCTGCAACAGGTAGCGGTGCGGCGACAAGCCCGTGAACGCCTTGAAAATGCGGGCGAAATGAAAAGGGCTGACGTTCGCGTTCCGCGCCACGGCCGACAGCGACAGCGATTCCCCGAGGTTTTCCGACAGAAAATATATGGCCTTCTCAATGGTCTCCGTATGGGTCTTTTTCAAGGGAGCAGACAGGTCCGGCAGCGTGACGTCAGCCGTGCCGCGCAGGGTCGCCAGAATGTCGCGCAGCAATTCCAGCACCAGGCAATCCGTTGCCAGACTGCCTTTTTCGCCGCCATGCAAAGCCGCCCGCACAACGAGGTGGTGCAACAACTCCCAATGCGGCTTCGAGGACAACGCCAGCGCGTGGCGGTCGGGATCGCGGAAAAAAGGCGCGTCACACAGGTTTTCTTCTTCGAGCAGGCCGCGGAAAAACGCGCCGTCGAACACGATACAAGTGGTATTGTCGGGAAAAGGATTGACGTGCGTGACCGAGTATTCCGTGCCCGGCTTTTCGAGCAGCGTCACGCCGCTGTGCGCCTCGAATACCTGGCGGAACGAGTTGAACAAAAAGAAACCCTTGCGTGGAAAAC
>JAKLJF010000002.1 GCA_023151335.1 Thermoanaerobaculia bacterium
ATGGCTTCGATTCAACCAACTCGCTTTCGGCACGCCTTTCCAGCGCCTGCCTTCCGGGCGTTCGGCCAGCGACGTCACGGCCGTGGTAAACGTGGAAGGCCGCTACGACGAATCGACCGGCACCAATGAAGCCGAGGCCCGGCAGATCATCGACTGGCTGAACCTGATCGAACCGACGGCCGCTAAAACTTACCCGGTGGTCGGCATCGCCTGTTCCACCGTGCAGCAGCGCGACCTGATCGCCGGCCAGCTGCTGAAAATACGCCAGCGCAAAACTGCCGGCCATGAAAAAATACAACAACTGCACCTCAACGGCCTGGGCGTCTACCAGTTTGCAGAACTCCAGGGGCAACACGTTGATATACTCCTGCTTTCCATCACGCACGGCCTGATCGATGCCCAGGGCACCCTCACCAGCCACCTGCATTTCTGGAATACGCAACTGGGCTTCAACCAGTTGCACGTGGCGCTTACCCGCGCGACGCAAAAAATTTATATCGCGCACTCCATACCGCCGGGCTTGCACACCGTGCTGGCAGCCAATAAAAGCTTTATCGGCACCTGCGTGCTCTCGCACCTCGTCACCTTCGGCGAGTCGATACAACGCGGCGACCGGGCCGCCGCCGAAGAGCAATTGCAGCACATGAAATCGCTGCTTGGCTATCCTGATCCCACTTACCGCTCCACCACCTTCATGCAGGAGGTGGAATACGCCCTGCAACCTTATTTCGAACCCGGGCAGCTGCAACGCAACGTGCCCGTGGAAGGTATGGTGGTGCCCCTGCTGGTACAAAGCGGCAAACACCGCAGCCTGCTGCTATACGACGGCGTGCTGGCCAATACGCCCCTGCCCTCTTATGAATGGGAAGCCCGCGTAAAAAAATATTTCAACAAACTCGGCGTAGATACCGCCCCCACCCTGTCGGTGCAGTGGTGGAAAAGTCCGCGTCAGGAAGCGCGGAAACTGGCGGCAAAACTCCTGCGGCGGGAGTAGTTCTATTGCCCCCCTCCCCCACACGGCGCGGCGTCATCGGTTTTCCCGTTGCAATCGTTGTCGATCCCATCGCAGGCTTCCGCTGCGCCGGGATGCACGGCAGGGTTGTTGTCATCGCAATCCTCGTAGCTCAGATACCCGTCGCCGTCGCGGTCTTTGTAAAAATAGCCTTTGGCAAGATGGAATGCGGCTGTGCCGGTTTCGGCGCCGATGATCCGGCCGGGTATATCGTCGGAAGGGGTGTTGGCGCCACACCATACGCGCGACAGGCTGGCCTGGTCGGCGGCGTCGCGGTAAGTGGCCCATTGCAACCTGACATCCACGCTGGGGCCTTTTTCCAGGCGCAGGAAACGGTTGTCGGCGTGTACGGTAAACTCGCCCAGCCCGCCGGGGAAATAGGCGTCGCCCGTGAGCAGGGTAAGGGCTTCTGCCGCCGCATGGGAAATAGCGGCGTGCCCCGAAACAAAGCCGGCAAAAGGCGGGGTAACGAACGTTTTGGGCTGGTAGGGATACCAGTTTTCGGCCAGTATCCAACCCACACCCGCCGTTTGAGCCACCGAGTCGGCTACGGCGAACGGTCCTTTCCAGGCATAAAACTTGATCTTGCCGAGATTTTTGTTTTTGGGGCCGGCCAACGGATCACCTTTTTTCACCAGTTCAATCCGTCCGGGCATGAGCGGAATGCCTGCCGGATGGTAAGACGGCAGTTTGGGGTTCGAGCTTTGGCCTTTGGCAGCCATATAGCGCAGGGCGGTGATAGGCCGCGCGCCGTCGTACCAGCCTTTGACGCCCCATGCCGCGATAGCCGCGTCGTGCAGGGCGCCGCCGAGCACGAAGTAAGCCTTTACATCCCACTCCACGTCACTCATCGGGCGGCCTTTGCCGTTGAATTTTTTTACCAGGCCCTGCTGGTCGCCAATGTAGTTCAGCATGGAAAGCCAATGCCCCGGAGGCGTTTCAGCGTCCGGCCCTTCGGCCCAATACTGTACCGCCGCGCGGGTAAAATCGCCGCGCGGTACCATTTGCGGTGCGTATGGTTGTCCGGTACGGGGATTGACCTCGTGCCCGGCGCCCGGATCGCGACCCGTTTCGAGTTTGTAAAAATCGCGCAGTTCTGCCCGGTTCCGCGGATATTGTTGCACATTGCCCATACTTCGGGGAGAGATATCCCATTGGACGCCATCGTTGGGGTCAAGAAAAGCAGACCAGGCGGCCACCAGGGCATAATTCCACTTGTATTCCTGTGAAGTGCCGCCGCCTTTGGCCGTATCGAGGCGCGGGAAGAAGTCGCTGCCGGGATCCTGGTAGAGCCGGAACTCACGCCCGTCGCGGCGGTATATTTTCTGATCCTGTTTTTTCAGGGCAAACGGCTTCACCTGCCCCCACTCCGGGCCCTGAAAATGTTGGGTGCCCGTGATCCGGCGGCCGTTTTTATCCACGGAGTCGATCAGGCTCGACAGCGGCCGGCCGCCGCACCGGCACTCGAGCATGGGGTACCCGTCCCGGTCGATGGCGCGTTTCAGTTTGAGGGGTTGCCAGTGATTGGGGTCCTGTACTTTTCCCGCGCCGGGCAGGACAACTTCCAGAGGCGGGTTTACGGGTTTGTAGCCGTGATCCGCATAGTTGTTTTCCTCGTTGGCGCCATCCTGGTTTCCCATTTGCAAAATACACTGGGCAATATAGTTGCCGAGGGCCGCCGGCGAACCGGAGGTATAGTCGAAGGAATAATTGCGGAAATCGTATCCGTGTTTTTGCATCATTTCCCGGAAACGGTATACCGCGCCGGTACCCTGCGGGGAGTGCGTAAAACGGGCCGACAGTAAACGGTAAGCGGCAAAACTCATGGCCTCCCTGCGCGCGGCCTCTACATCGGCGGGTACAGGCACGCCCTTGCACGGACAGGTGTATCCGTCCACGGTTTTACCGAGCAGGTAAGTGCCGGCTTCCTTGTCGTAGGCGGCCCAGGCATCGTACAACGCCACTGAAAAATGAAAAAGATTGCGGGCCTGCACGTTGGGCCGGGCAAGGTCCTCCTCCATGGTTTGCAGCAATACTTCGCTCCATTCGCGCGCGATAGAATGCTGTGCATCAAGGTTTTGGGCTAAAATCGCGAAAAAAGCGAGCGTGGCAAGGCGTACTCTGAGCAAGTGATACATGTTGAAATAACAATCCCGGTTTTGATGAAGAACAAGTTGACAGAACCGGGCCAAAGGTATTTCAAACTACATTTCAAACAAATGAAACCTTTCCCGGCAGGCCCGTTCCAGTCCCTCCCGGTCGTCGGGGTGGGCGATTTCGATGAGCGCCCTGGCCCGCTGACGCAGGTTTTTACCAAATAAATAGGCGACGCCGTACTCGGTGACCACGTAGTGCACGTGCGCGCGGGTGGTGACCACGCCGGCGCCCTGTTTCAGGAAAGGCACGATCCGCGACACGCCCTTGGCTGTGCGGGAGGTGATGGCAATGATGGGTTTGCCGCCCTCGCTGAGCGCCGCGCCGCGCATGAAATCCATCTGGCCGCCCACCCCGGAATACTGATAAGTACCGATAGAGTCGGCGCACACCTGGCCGGTAAGATCAATTTCGATGGCGCTGTTGATGGCCACCACTTTGGGATTGCGGCGGATGACGCCGGGTTCGTTCACGTAGTCAATGTCGAGAAACGCGAAGGCCGGGTTATCGTCCACGTAGTCGTACAAGGCGCGGGAACCAAGGGCGAAACCGGCTACCGTTTTGTTGGGGTGAATGGCCTTGTACTTATTATTGATGATATCCTTTTCAAATAGCGGGACAAGGCCGTCGGAGAACATTTCAGAGTGTACGCCGAGGTCTTTGTGGTTGGTGAGGCAGCTCAGCACGGCGTCGGGAATAGCGCCTATGCCCATCTGCAGGGTACTGCGGTCTTCCACCAGTTCGGCAATATGTTTACCGATCTGAATTTCGCTATCCGTTACCTTTTCACCGAAGTTGACTTCATGAATGGGTTCGTCGTGGTAAACCATAGCGTGAAAACGCGTGGCGTGGATCAGGCTGTCGCCGTGGGTGCGCGGTACCTGGGGGTTCACCTGGGCAATAACGTGTTTGGCGGTATTGACCGCTGAGCGGGCGATGTCCACAGAAGTACCAAGGGAACAATAGCCGTGTTTGTCCGGTGGAGACACTTGCACCAGGGCCACGTCGAGCGGCAGGATGTTGCGTTTGAACAATTCCGGAATTTCGCTCAAAAAGATGGGAATATAATCGCCGTGACCGGTATTTACCGCCTTGCGCACAGGGGCCGATACGAACATGGCATTGATATGAAATGCGTCGGCGCATTCGTCGCGGTCGACGAAAACGTCGCCGTACAGGCTGATGAATACCAGCTCTACCTTGCGGAGTTCGTCCTTGCGGCCTGCCAGGTGGCGCAGTAAATTGGTGGGCGTACAGGCGGCGCCGTGGATGTACACCCGGTCGCCGGATTTAATGGAAGCAATGGCTTCTTCGGTGGAGACGTAGTTAATTTTAGGATACACGATTAAATGTTGCTTTGTTACGGCGCGAAATTGGGGAAAATCCGGGAGATGGAAGCATGACAATAATTATTACAAATGATGACCTGAAATATTTATTTCTCGCGTCGCGATGTTTTCAGCATGGCTTAGCCGTGAAATAGGTTTCTGCAGTCAGGTTGAAATAACAGATATTTGACGCCGCGATATCCTGTTATTAAAAACAAAACGAACAACCATGAATATTTTCCTCGCCGAACTCATCGGCACCGCCCTGTTGATACTGCTCGGCGACGGCGTGGTGGCCGGCGTCGTGCTGCGTGGCACTAAAAATGAAAACGCCGGCTGGATCGTCATCACTTTTGGCTGGGCCCTGGCCGTCACTTTTGCCATTTATGCCGTGGGCGGTATCAGCGGCGCGCACCTCAACCCGGCGGTCACCATCGCCCTGGCTGCCACCGGACAAGCTGAGTGGGCGCAGGCGCCGTTGTACATTTCAGGCCAAATGACCGGCGCTTTCCTCGGCGCCTGCCTGGTGTACCTGCACTACCTGCCCCATTGGAGCCGCACTGAAGACCCGGCTGGCAAACTCGCGATTTTTTGCACCGGACCCGCCATCCGGCATACGCCGGGCAATTTTATCAGCGAATTTCTGGGCACTTTCATCCTGATGTTCGGGATTTCCGCCATCGGCGCCAACCGTTTCGCCGAGGGACTAAACCCCATGGTGGTGGGCGCCCTGGTACTGGCCATTGGTATTTCCCTGGGCGGCACCACGGGATACGCCATCAACCCGGCGCGCGACCTGGGGCCCCGCATCGCGCACGCCCTCTTGCCCATACCGGGAAAAGGCAGTTCGGATTGGGGATATGCCTGGGTGCCGGTAGTGGGGCCGCTGGTGGGGGGAGTAGCGGGCACAGTGGTGTATAAGATGCTATTTTAACGAATTCTCCATCATTGCAACGGCTCCGGCGATTTAGCGATCAACTGTAAAATTTTAGTAAATTCCGTTAATAATAATTTAAATCGCCCGGCGCCGCTCCCTCCTGGTACGGCACAAATGCCTTGAACAGCGTCCCATTCCTTCCACTGGCACACTTTTTGCCTCAAAAATCCCCAAAAACATCCTGTGACGACAAATTTAAAAGAGGCAAATATTCTGATCGTAGAAGACAATGATCTGCTGCGGGGCGAACTGGCGTCTCTTTTAAAGGAAAAAGGATGCCGGGTGGAGGAAGCCGGTAATGGTCCCGAAGCCCTGGAACGGATGGAAAAAGAGCGCTTCGACGTCATCCTGCTCGATCTGATGTTGTCGTACGACAAGTCGAAGATGCAGGGCGCCGGGCTGCTGCGGCATCTGAAAACCGCCGGTATAGAAACTCCGGTGATTGTCATCACCAACAAAGCTTCCAACGAAGCCATCCTGGAATCGTTCGAATCGGGCGCCGGCAATGTATATGCGTTCCTGCTCAAAAGCCTGATCACGCCCGAAAACATCCTGCAAATTATCGAAAACGCCATCCGGTTCCCGGACCTGACTACCGACGCAACCCGGTTCCTGGGCGACGGGCACGATGTGCATGTAATCCGGGGTATCCGATCCGATTTGCATTACACCGTTAAAGAGTATGTCGGATATTTCGGCGATTACCTGAAAAAATTCAAGGGCCCGGATGCCGAAGCCACCCTGTTTTCCTATCTCGACGATATTTTTGTGACCTTCTCCACCGGCGCTAACCGCGACATGGTCATGCACTGGTTCCGGGAGTTTTTGCAGTATCCCTTGCAATATCCCGTTGTTGAGCCCGTATTCGAAACGCCGGTAAGCCCCACCGAAAGCACGGCGCTGAAGACCGAACTGAAACAACGGGTAAAAAATCTCACCCAGGATATCGGTCGCTCTTTTTACAGCTCTACCCGCGATTACGTGAGCGTACCCGTTCCACACCAGCAGGTAAAAGTATTTGATCTGAACGGGCAAAAGATTTTCAATAATTACGCCCTGCATTTCCGGCCGCCTTCTCCCCTGCTGCGTGATTTCCGCCTGATGGAAAAACTGTCGCAATATGCTGTTTCGACAGACAACACGATGGAAGCGCTGGAAATCGTCCTGAATTTTGCCCTACGCTACCGCCTGGAACAAGCCAGGATAAAAACCGTGCTCCTGATGGGCCGCTTCAACAAAGCGCAGGAAGGTTTCCGGCAAAAACGCCTCGATCGCGCGGCATTGCAGTGGGAACTCGACGCCATCAACGGCGATATCCTGCTCAACCTGCTGATCGATATCGAGCGGGAACTCGGGTTTGCTTAGACGGGGATGTTCTTTGCGAAACACCATCATCCGAAACCCGAAGGGAATTTTTGGCGACTATCCCTCGTTCTGCCTGCATGTCTGTTTCCATTTCCGACCACATCATTCAACACGCCGGCGAGCCGGAACTCATCGCCATCCTGGCAGAACGCCTGGCGCCCTCTGAGCTGAGCTCCCTGCTCCTGGAGGTTTTTCACCGCCAAACCCAACAAATAACCCCGCCCGCCCTGCTGGCTGCCTACCGGAACAACCGCTTCGTCCAACCCGCTGCTATCGATCCCCTGGCTTACCGCGAATTCGAACTGCTTTGGCTGAAAACCGCCCGCAAGCAGGGCTTCGAACCGCTGGAGCTGTCGCCGCTGGCGCCGTTGGGCTCCTGCTCGGTGGTGGGTACCGTGCATCAGAACAAGATACTCTCCGCCACGCGGGGTACGGAGGTGGTGGCAGATGCAACCAATATGCTGGCCCTGGAGAGCTGCATCCGGCGCCGGGCGGATGGCTTTCCCGCGGAACCGCTTCATTATTGCGCAGCCCACCGGCATGTACGGGCACAAGCATTAAGCCAGCCTGGATTCACTGCCCATTTCGGCGTATTTTGTCTCACTTCGGCAGGGCGCGACACAGGACACTTCCAATTTGAGCGGGAAAACATCACCCGCCATATCCGCTTGTACCTCCACCTTTTACAGGAAAAGATGCAACAACAGGACCTTAAAATCACATTAAAATCCCTGGACCCGGATTCGGGCGCCAACCTGTTGTTCGAAGGGGTTTTGGAACAACTTCAAACACAATTTCCCGGCATCGAAATTTCCGTTTCACACCTGCCGAAATCAGGGCAGCAGTATTACCGCGGACTGCAATTTGGTTTGCTATGGCAGCATGATGGACGGACATTCCCGATCGTCGACGGCGGCTTCACCACCTGGACGCAGCAACTCAGCGGCAACCGGAAAGAGCGGTTCTTAAGCAGTGGGATCGGTCTGGAACTGTTGTGGAAAGTATTGAACGGGCGGGTATAAAAAAGAAGTCCTTGCATCGCTCTTTCGGATGCAGGGACATGGCATGAAGCGATCTGTCAAGTTTTATTTTTGATCCAGTTGTAAGTTCAGTCCAAGACCGCCGGTTTGGGTCGCAGGCGTCTTTCCGCCATCGGCCGGATTGGTCAGCGGCATACCGCCATTGGAAATCACAATTTTGGAATTGGGCGACTGTGAGAGTTGCAGCCAGGCTTCGATAGCTTTAAATTGCAGTACTTCCGGTGTCAGCCCCTCGGCTATGATCTGGTTGGCGTCGCGCACGCCGGCGGCCTTGATACGCATACGCTCGGCTTCCCGTTGTTCCTGTTGCAGCACGAATTCCATCCGTTGGGCCTGTTGCTCGGCCTCCAGCTTATCTTCGATGGCTTTTGCCAGACTTTTGGGCAATACAATACTCTTCAACAGCACCGATTCTACCAGAATGCCCTTATTATCCAGCGTTTTCATCATCAGGTCGCGGATAGCGACCTCGATCTCGGCGCGGTTGCCGGAGTGCATGTCCTTGGCGTAGTATTTCGAGGTCACATCGGCCACGGCCGAGCGGAAAACAGGCAGAATGATCGTACTTTCATAGTCTTCACCCACGTTCCGCAGCAGGTCGGGGGCATCTTTTTTGCTTTTAACCCGGTACAAAATGGACACCTCACTCTGGATCGACAACCCTTCCCGCGAAGGGATGACCAGGCTTACCTCGATATTTTCCGTTTGAGCCGAAACTTTAATGATCTGAGAAGTAAACGGATTGAACGCGCGTAAGCCGCTCGTGTACACATTATCGTTGTATTTGCCCAGGGTACGTTTCACGCCGAATTCTCCCTGACGAACAACGGCGCAGCTGGCCAATGACAGCAGACCGAAAAGTATAATGGATGAATAACCGAAAAAAACGACTCCTTTTTTCATAGTTGTACATTTTTATGTTAGGTGTATATTTAATAATAAAAGCAATACTATCAAAACAAGAATACATACTTCATGTTCGGTAATTTTTTAAAATTTGTCGTAAATTAGCCAAAGGCCGGACAGCGTTGCGAAGACAACTTATTTACAGTTTGCCGATTTGATCTGTGCCGTACGGCGCTGTGCCTCTTCCAGGTTGGTGGTCACATCCAGCCAGTTAGAACTCTGCAAAGCCCTGGAGCAAGCCGCCGCCGCTGCGATTGCGGCCTCTTCAGCGGATTTGCAATCCCGCAGGGAGGCAGCAAGGCGTTCGATGTCGTGCAGCAACCGGATGGCATGTTCCACTTTTTGAGTAAGAACGTGTATATTTCTGGAAGCAAGCCCGTCTGCCAGGTCGAGCTCCACGATTAAAGCGTCAGCCCCGATAATATCGGCAGGCTTAAAGTATCCCGGCGATTCCGGGGGCGTTTGGGCGCCGGTCTGCTCCAGACAAACCCTGCACGCCTCCAACAGCCGGCTCGCCGATTCTCGCGCATGGGTAGCCCTCAACAGCATGCTGTTCATGTCTTTTTCACGAAAATAATTGACCAAATCGGTTTGCGAACGCCCGGCTTCCGCCGCTATGCGGGCCTCGGTACAATATAAACCGGCATGTACCATCAAATCGAAAGAAAAATAGGTATCGAGCATACGCAGCAGCAAGGTGGCCTGGTCGCCACCCCGAATTGTATGATCCAATACCGAATCAATGGCACGGGCTTCCGTCATAGCCCATTTCAATATTTCCGGGCTGTCGCCCTTTTGGGCGGCAAGTGAACAATGGAGATTTGCCGCGATTAATATGGTCAGAACAAGCGTTTTCATAAAAGTAAAAATTTTTACAACTACTTAAAGTAGTTTTACTTTCATAAAAACAATTTTACCTTTAAAAGTTTTACTTTTATCCTGAAAATTGCCTTTTTTTGCAACTTATTTCATCTTTCATGCAAATTCAGATCAAAGTACCCGTCAGTGAAAAACTGGCCTTGCGCGACCCGGAAAGCAGCGAACTGGGCAAAAACATCGTCCGGCACGGCGTTACCCTGATGCAACAGTTGGGCTTCGAACAGTTCACTTTCCGCAAACTGGCCCAGGACATCAACACCACGGAAGCCAGCATCTACCGGTACTTTGAGAACAAGCACCGGCTGCTGTTGTATATTCTCACCTGGTATTGGCACTACCTGCAATACATCGTGTTGTTCTCGCTGCAGAACATGGAGGATACCACCCTGAAAATCAGGAAAGTAGTGGAAATATTATCCAAGGAGCCACCGGAAGACCTCGACCAGTCGGGTATCGACAAAAAGGCCGCCTACAAAATATTTATCGCGGAAAGCAGCAAGGCCTACCTGACCAAAGAAGTGGGCAACATCAACCAGGAGCGCCTTTTCAAACCGTATAAAGACTTGTGCGGGCTGATCGCCCAGTTGTTCCGCGACTACAATCCGGCCTACCCTTACCCGCGTTCGCTGGCCAGTACCCTGGTGGAAATGGCGCATTTTCAGCCGTATTTTAAAGACAACCTGCCCTCGCTCACCGATTTCGGGCACGAGCCGGACAATGCCAGCGTAAGGGCATACCTGGAACATCTGGTTTTTTCGGCGCTCACGAAATAAGTTGAAAGTTTATTCTTCGATCACCCACAACACACCGTCCGAATCGACAAAACCAATGAGGCCGGTCTCTTTATTGAAATAGTATTTATAAGGTTTGGGATTGGCAAAAAGCGTGATGTCGTTGGTGAGCACGTCCGTATACGTTTTGCCCAGTAATTCAATCTGATCGAGATGCGCCTGATTGAAATCCTCCTCGTAACTAAGGGTGCGTTTGTTCAAAACAAAGGACGCTTCTGAAAACAGGTTATTGTTTTTTTGGCGGGTAATTACCAGAAAATCACCGGCATTTCCGGGGCCTGGATTTCGTAAATCGGGTTTCGTCAGTATACTGATAGTCAGATCGAGCTTATCTGTTGGTTCTCTCAATCCGACCTGCAATTGTTCAAAGTCGATGCAATAACCGACAGTTTTGGTGCTGTCGCCAGGGCAGGTAGATACTGTGCTGTAAACAACATTGGATTTCTGGTAAGCTTTGTCGTCGATTTTAAGCTCGATCGCTTCGCCTTTTTCATTCCGGTAGCGGATCGACTTTCCGACCGGTTCGCAATACTGCGGCTGGTAAGCCTTACTGCTCTCTTCCAGCTGAAAATTACCGACAAATTCGATGGAACAGAAATACTTCGTGTCCGGAAAGTTATCGCAGGATGTCATAAAAACCGGGGTTTCAACGAAACCCGCGCACGGATTCCCGGGTTCCGGGTCGTCTTTCTTTTTGCATGAAAAAAACAGCGTAGCAAACAGGCAAAAGATGAAAATTTTGTTCATTTTGTCAGATTTCATAAGTTATAAGTACATAAATTTCGTTAATGACCCGTTCCGCCCGAACTTTGCGGATTTTAAAGCAAACACCCTTTTGCGTAGTAATTTTCCCGATATGATGATTTCACTCAACCGAAAAACACAAATTCTGCTCTTTCTTTTTCTCCTTGCCCAAAACCTGTTTTCGCAAGATCCCGACCGCAAGGTTACCCGCTGCGCCTCGGTGAGCCGCTCGGCGGCGGTACACAACGTTTTTGTGGATGCCGAAAACAACAAGTGGGTTGCCAGCGGTACGGGAGTCTTTCAAGTCATGGGCACCGATTTGTCCAACTCGCTGAACCTCGCCCCCGGTGAAAAATCGGTCTTTTCCTACCGCGGCGGCAACGCCGACGTGCGCTGGACGCCGGAAGCCCTGCAAATGACGCTGAATACCGCGCTGGAAGTCAGCGCCGCCTGGTACGACGAGCGCAATGACTGGTTGTGGCTGGGAACCACCGAAACAGGCCTGTTCCAGCTGAAAACCAAACCCGCCCTCAAACTGGTCAGCAAATTCACCTCGGGCAATTCGAAACTGAAATCCAACACCATCACCACCATATTTCAGGACCGCACCGGCCAGTACTGGATCGGCACCGACAACGGCATGATGGCCGGAAGGCCGGACAAATGGAAAGCCGAACTCGAGGGCTACAACGTACAACGCATCCGGCAATCCGGCGGCGACGTTTACGTGCTGGCCGATGGCGAATTTTGGGCCGTGCGCGGCGGCACGGATTGGGAAGCCATCAACCTGAAAGGGAAATCGCTGGAAGGCGAAGCCGAGGACTTCGACCTCGGCCCCAACGGAAACCTGTGGATTCTGTCGCGTATGGTCACCCGATACGACCTGGAAACCGATGAATTCGACGTGTTCAGCGGGGCCGAATTGTACACCAGCGAATACGGCCGCTGTATTGCCGCCGACCTCGACGGCGCTGTATGGGTAGGTACCGACGACAAGGGCCTTTACCTCATCGACAAATCCACTTCGCTGATTGTCAATTGTTTGATAGACAAGGAACTCAACTGTGCCGGTGCTGGAAATGACGCCGCGCTGAACGTGCGGATCGAAGGCGGCAAACCGCCCTACACGTACAGTTGGTCGGCGCCCGGCCTGCAGGGCGCCAACCCGCAAAACCTGGCCGCCGGCGCCTATACCGTGACCGTAACCGACAGCAACGGCAAAAGCAAAACGGCCAAGGCAATGATTGAAGATCCGACTATTACGGCCAGCGCAGCGATGAAACAAGCAGAAAGCGGACCCGGTAAAAAGGACGGTGTCGCAGAAGTGATTGTAAAAGGCGGCAAACCCGATTACAAATTCAAATGGGACAACGGCGAGACCGTCAATCCAGCCAAAAAACTCGCGGAAGGTCCGCACAGCGTCACGGTAACCGACGCCAATGGCTGCAGCGCCACGGCGAGCGTTACCCTCACCCAAAAACTGGCTGCCCTGACTGCCAAAATTGAAGAGACCACCCCCATTCCCTGTTCCGGCGGCAATACCATCCTGAAAGTTACGGTGGAAGGTGGTAAAGCGCCTTATCAATACGAATGGAGCAAACCTCCAATGGAAGGCGCCCAGCCCACCGGCGTCACTGCCGGCGCTTACCAACTTACGGTAGTGGATGCCGCGGGCGGCAAAACCACCGTGGCGTACACCGTCGCACAGCCGGCATCCATCAGCGTGGTGGCTACTGCCAAAGCGCCGGCCAGCACCGGCAACAGCGACGGGAAGGCTTCGGCTTCTTCCCGCGGGGGTACCGGCGCCTACACCTATCGTTGGGACAACGGCGAAACCACTGAAACCGCCATACAGCTCAAACCCGGCCCCCACACGGTAACTGTCACCGACGCCAACGGCTGTACCGCCTCGGCCAACGTCACTATCACGGAAAATATCCTGCCCCTGCAGGCTGCCATCGAAGAATCCGGCAAGATCAACTGCGCCGGCGAGCAAAGCAGCCTTAAAGTAAACGTGGAGGGCGGCAAAAGCCCTTTTGCCTTTCAATGGAGCAACCCCGCCCTGAGCGGTTATCAGCCCGCCGATGTGGCCGCGGGCGCCTACACGGTAACCGTCACCGACGCCGCGGGCGGCAAAACCACCGCTACCTTCACGGTCAAACAACCCGACGCGCTCACCGCCGCCATTTCCGTAAAAGCGCCAGCCAGCACCGGCAACAGCGATGGCAAAGCACAGGCGCAGGTAAAAGGAGGCACCCCACCCTATCAGTATCGCTGGGACAGCGGCGAAACCACCGAATCAGCCGCCAAACTCAGCCCCGGCGCCCACAGCCTTACTGTCAGCGACCAGTTCGGCTGTTCCGTCACGGCCACGGCCACGGTCAGCGAAAACATTCTGCCGCTGAGCGCCAGCATCGACGAAACGGCCAAAATCGGCTGTAATGGCGGAAAAACAGGGTTAAAGGTGGAGGTAAACGGTGGTAAAGCGCCGTTTCAATTCCAGTGGAGCAACCCCGCCCTGACGGGAGAAAAACCCGCCAGCGTGCCGGCCGGCGATTATACCCTCACTGTTACCGACGCCGCCGGCGGCAAAACCACCGCCAGTTTTAAACTAAAACAACCCGAACCGCTCAGCGCCGCGGCCACATCCAAAGCGGCGGCTGGCATCGGCAGCTTCGACGGCAAGGCGCAGGCACAGGGCAAAGGCGGCACAACGCCCTACCAGTTCCGCTGGGACAACGACGAAACAGACGCCGACGCCGTTCGCCTCGCAGCAGGTACCCATACCTTCACCGTCACCGACGCCAACGGCTGCACCGCCACCGGCAGCGTCAGTATCACCGAAAACATCCTGCCCCTGAGCGTCAGTATCGAAGAAACCGGCAAGATCAACTGCAACGGCGGTCAAACCAGCCTGAAAGCCAACGTGAGCGGCGGCAAAGGACCGTTCCAGTTCAGTTGGAACAATCCTGCACTGAGCGGCGAACAACCCGGCGACGTACCAGCCGGCGAATACACCCTTGTCGTCAGCGATGCAGCGGGCAACCGGGCCACCACGGCATTTAAAGTCCGCCAGCCCGATGCCCTGAAAGTGACTGCTACCGTACAATCGCCTGCCAGCACGGGAAACAGCGACGGCAAAGCCACGGCAAAAGCCGCCGGCGGCGCCCCACCCTACCGCTACGCCTGGGATAGCGGTGAGAACGCCGAAGCGGCCGTCAAACTCGGCCCCGGCGCCCATACCTTCACCGCTACCGACGCCAACGGCTGCACCGCAACCGGCAGCGTCAGCATTACCGAAAACATTCTGCCGCTGAGCGCCAGTGTGGAAGAAACCGGCAAGATCAACTGCAACGGCGGCAAAACCGGCCTGAAAGTCAACGTAAGCGGGGGCAAGGGCCCCTTCCGCTTCCAGTGGAACAATCCGGCGCTGAGCGGCGATCAGCCGTCAGGGGTCGTGGCAGGCAGTTATACGGTCACCATCACCGATGCGGCAGGCACCACCTCTGCCGCTATCCTCACGGTAAAAGAACCGCCTGTACTGACCGTTACCGGATCGCAGGTAGCGACGGCCAGTGCCGGCAACAGCGACGGCCAGGCCAAAGCGGAAGCCAAAGGCGGTAGTGGAGCCCTGTCCTACCGCTGGGATAACGGCGAAACCACGGCTACCGCCACAAAACTCTCCCCCGGCACACACACCGTCACCGTCACCGACGCCAACGGCTGTACCGCCCAGTTCGGCCTGGCGATCACGGAAAACATCCTGCCGCTGGAAGTCAGCGTGGAAGAAACCGGCGACATCAAATGCGCCGGCGGCGTCTCCGGACTGAAAGTCGTCGTAAAGGGCGGCAAACCGCCCTTCCGCTACAAATGGGACAACCCGGCCTGGACGAGCGCCGAAGTGACCAATGTGCCGGCAGCCACTTACGCCGTGCTTGTCACCGACGCCCAGGGCACCACCCAAACGGCCGTGGCTATCGTCAACCAACCCGACCCGCTGAACGTGGAGATCACCCGCGTGGTGGGCGCCACTACCGAACGCAGCGCCGATGGCAAAGCCACCGTCAAAATAACAGGCGGAACCGCTCCCCACTCCATTGCCTGGAACGACGGCGAAACCACGGCCACGGCATCCAAACTCAACCTGGGCCTGCACAGCGTCACCGTTACGGACGCCAACGGCTGCAGCGTGAGCAAACCTGTAGAGATCAAACAACGCATCCTGCCGGAACTCAACGCCGCGCTGCTGAAAAGCGGTCAGACGATCAAAATGGAGCAACTGCGCTTCGAGGCCGACAGCTCCAGCCTCACCACGGATGCCCTGCCCACCCTCGACGAACTGTACGACTTTATGATGGAAAACGGCGACGTGGTCATCGAGATCGGCGGCCACACCAACAGCACCCCGCCCGACGAATTCTGCGACCGCCTGTCCACCGCCCGCGCGAAATCGGCAGCCGACTACCTGATCGGAAAAGGTATCGACGTCCGGCGCGTGGCTTATAAAGGCTATGGCAAACGTCAGCCCATCGCCAGCAACGCCACGGCGGACGGGCGGCGAAAGAATCAGCGGGTGGAGATCAAAATTCTCACCTTAAAAAGACAGTAAAAAACACCCTTTCCCATGAAAAAATACATCGCTGCCATCGACCAGGGCACCACCAGCACCCGTTGTATCATATTCGACAAACAGGGCAACATCGTCTCCGTGGGTCAGAAGGAACACGAGCAGATCTACCCCAAACCCGGCTGGGTAGAGCACAATCCCGAGGAAATATGGAAAAACACCCTCGAAGTGATCGCCCGGGCGCGTATTGAAGGCAGCATCGGCCTCGAAGATATCGCGGCGGTAGGTATCACCAACCAGCGGGAAACCACCGTGGTATGGAACCGCAAAACCGGCAAACCCTATTACAACGCCCTCGTATGGCAGGACACCCGCACCGGCGATCTGGTGAACCAGTACCGGCAAACCGACGAAGACGACTGGTTTCGCGTCACTACGGGCCTGCCACTGGCCACCTATTTCAGCGGACTCAAACTGCGCTGGCTGCTCGACAACGTGCACGGCCTGCGCGAAGATGCTGAAAAAGGTGTGGCCCTGTTCGGCAACATCGATACCTTCCTCATCTGGCACCTTACCGGCGGCCCCAACGGCGGCCTTCACATCACCGACGTGACCAACGCCTCCCGCACCCAGTTGATGAACATCATCGACGTGCAATGGGACGACGAGGCGTTGCGCCGTTTCGATATCCCCAAAAACATGCTGCCCGATATCGTGCCCAGCAGCCGGGTGTATGGCGTCATTACCGCCGAGCCCCTGCGCGGCATTCCCCTGGCCGGCGACCTCGGCGACCAGCAGGCAGCGCTGCTGGGCCAGGTATGCCTTTCACCCGGCGAAGCCAAAAACACCTATGGTACCGGCTGCTTTATGCTCATGAACACCGGCGAAAAACCGGTGTCCTCGCAATTCGGCCTGCTTACCACCGTGGCTTACCAGTTCGACAATGCACCCGTGCATTTTGCCCTCGAAGGCTCCGTGGCCATCGCCGGCGCCCTCGTACAATGGCTGCGCGACAACCTGGGCCTCATCCGGCACAGCAGCGAGATCGAAACCCTGGCCCGAACAGTGGAGGATAACGGCGGCGCCTACTTCGTGCCGGCTTTCTCCGGCTTATACGCGCCCTACTGGAAACCGGATGCCCGCGGCATCATCGCAGGCCTCACGCGTTACGTGAACAAGGGCCACATCGCCCGGGCCGCCCTGGAAGCCACGGCTTTCCAAACCAAAGAAGTACTCGATGCGATGAGACGAGACTCCGGCATTCAACTCACCTCCCTGCGCGTCGACGGCGGCATGGTTGTCAACGAATTGCTCATGCAATTCCAGGCTGATATCCTCGACGTGCCGGTCATCCGGCCAAAAATGATCGAAACCACCGCCCTCGGCGCCGCTTACGCCGCCGGTATGGCCGTGGGCTACTGGTCGGGTTTCGACGACCTGAAACGCAACTGGGGCGTGGACAAAACCTGGGAACCGCGGATGAACGAGGAACAACGCAGTTTCCTGTATATGATGTGGCACAAGGCCGTGGAAAGGTCGTTTGATTGGGAAGAGTAGCCGGTTTTTTATAAAAATCGTATTTATGCGCAAAAATTGAATCCAACATGCGCATCGTACCCTCGCTCTGTTTCCTCCTGCTGATTGGAAATCTGTTATTTGCCCAAAACGACAAAAAAAAGTGGGACGTCTCCAGCCCCGAAGGCATCCCGTTTACCGACGTTGAATTTACGGTTAACCAGGGCACCTGGATGAACCTCGACGTGAGCCCCGATGGCAAAACCATCGCTTTTGACTTGCTGGGCGACATTTATACCATGCCTGCAAATGGCGGTCAGGCTACCTGTATCCGCTCCGGCCTGCCCTGGGAAGTGCAACCGCGTTTTTCACCCGACGGCAAACAGATCCTCTTCACCAGCGACGCCGGCGGCGGCGACAATATCTGGGTGATGAACGCCGACGGCTCGAAAGCCCGCCAGGTGACCAAAGAGAACTTCCGCCTGCTCAACAACCCCTGCTGGATGCCCGACGGCCAGTATTTCGTCGCCCGTAAACACTTCACCAGCACCCGCTCGCTCGGCGCGGGCGAAATGTGGTTGTACCATATCTCCGGCGGCGAAGGACTGCAACTCACCAAACGCAAGAACGATCAGCAGGATGTCAACGAACCTTCCGTCAGCTCCGACGGACGTTACGTATATTTCAGCGAGGACCTGTATCCCGGCGGCTTTTTCCAGTACAACAAAGACCCCCTGAAACAGATCTTCGCCATCCGCCGCTACGACCGGCAGGAAGGCAAAGTAGAAAACGTCACCGGCGGCTCCGGCGGCGCTTTCCGCCCGCAGATCAGCCCCGATGGCGAATGGCTGGCCTTCGTGCGCCGGGTGGACACCAAAACCGTGTTGTTCCTGCAACAACGCTCCACCGGACTGGAATATTCCCTCTACGACGGGCTCGATAAAGATCAGCAGGAAGCCTGGACGATTTTCGGTATCTATCCCGGCTTCGCCTGGGGTCCGGATCAACAAACCAGGGCCGGAAAAATGTCGGCGATCTACATCTGGGCGAAAACAAGGTCTTCGAACCCGAATTCAGCGCAAAGGCCATCCGCCAGGCGGCTACCAGTCCCGACGGCAAGATCCTGGTGTTTAACGCCGCAGGCAAACTATATAAAAAAGACCTTTCCAGCGGAAAAGTGGAACAACTGTTCGATATGCCTCACCTGGAATTTGAGCCGGCATTTTCTGCCGACAGCCGTCTTTTGACCTACGTCGCCTGGGATGATGCGGAAAAAGGCGCACTCTATCTGCGGGAAACCGCCGGCAATGCCACTCCCCGTCGAATCACAACGGCTAAAGGCATTTACCGGACGCCGGAATTTTCGCCCGACGGAAAACTGATCGTATACCGCCTCCAGAATGGCGACGACGAGCTTGGCCCCGGCATGACCGGCAAGCCCGGTATTTACCTGCTTGATCCGGCTACCGGCGACAGCCGTTTTATCACAGAGGAAGGCGAAAACCCATGTTTTTCCCCCGACGGCAAACGAATCCTCGTCAACACCGGCGGTTACCTGTTCGGCGGGCCGGAAAAATCTCTTGTTTCCTTTGATCTGAACGGGCAGGACCGCAAAGTGCTTTTTAAAAGCAAATATATCAACCAATGGGCGCCCTCACCGGATGGCAAATGGCTGGCTTTCACTGAACTCCACAAAGCTTACGTGTGCGCCATGCCCCTCCCCGGCCAGACCATCGACCTTAGCGCCGATACGAAAGCCATTCCGCTCAGCCAGATTTCCCGCGACGCCGGCTACAACCTGCACTGGAGCGGCGACAGCAAAAAAGTGCACTATACCCTTGGCGACGAATATTTCACCATCGACCTTACCCAACGATTCATCTTTTTGCCCGGTGCGCCCGACAGCCTGCCGGCCCTGCCCGAAACCGGGCAGAAAATCGGCCTCACCCTGAAAAGCGACGTGCCGGCAGGTACCGTCGTGTTTGAGAACGCGCGCATCATCACTATGGAAGGCGACCAGGTGATTGAAAACGGGGTTTTGGTGGTGCAAAACAATAAAATCGCCTTTGTCGGCACCCGGCAAGACTATCGCCGCAACTTCAAACTCCAACCCGATGCTTCGGGATCAAACTTCAAACTAATAGACTGTAAAAACAAAACCATTATGCCCGGCATCGTGGATGTACACAGCCACTCCGGCAACTTCCGTTTCGGACTCAATCCGCAGAAACAATGGGAGTACTACGCCAACCTGGCTTTTGGCGTCACCACCATGCACGACCCTTCCGTAAACTCCGAAATGGCTTTCTCCAACGCCGAAATGCTGCGCGCCGGGCGAATGACCGGCCCGCGCCTGTACAGCACCGGAACCATACTGTACGGCGCCGACGGCGATTTCAAGGCAGTGATCAACAGCCTCGACGACGCCCGCAGTACCCTGCGCCGCACCAAAGCCTGGGGCGCTTTTTCGGTGAAAAGTTATAACCAGCCCCGCCGCGACCAGCGGCAGCAGGTGATCGCGGCCGCCCGCGAGCTGCAAATGGAAGTAGTGCCGGAAGGCGGCTCCTTCTTTTACCACAACCTCTCCCAGGTGGTGGACGGCCACACCGGCGTGGAGCACAAC
Organism: Thermoanaerobaculia bacterium; assembly: GCA_023151335.1. GTDB lineage: Bacteria > Bacteroidota > Bacteroidia > Chitinophagales > Saprospiraceae > M3007. The sequence continues at coordinate 19,862 of JAKLJF010000002.1, forward strand.
CTGCCCGTGGCGCCCATCTACGACGATGTGCTGCAACTTTGGGGAAAAACCAAAGCCCACAATACGCCCACCCTCATCGTATGCTACGGCGCCGTGAGCGGCGAATACTACTGGTATCAGCACAGCGAGGTTTGGAAAAACAAACGCCTGCTGCATTTCACTCCCCGGCATGTGCTCGACGAGCGCAGCCGGCACCGCGAAATGATCCCGGAAGAGGAATATCAGAACGGCCATATCCTCGTGAGCCGGCAACTAAAAAAGATGCAGGATGCCGGCATCAACATCAACCTCGGCTCGCACGGGCAGTTGCAGGGCCTGGGCGCCCATTGGGAACTCTGGATGCTGGCCCAGGGCGGCATGTCGAACCTGCAGGCATTAAAATGCGCCACCATCAATGGGGCCCGCTACATCGGCATGGACAAGGAGATCGGCTCCCTGGCTCCCGGCAAACTGGCCGACCTGATCGTGCTCGACAAAAGCCCCCTGGCCAATATCCGCAATACCGAAAGCATCCGCTACGTCATGGTCAACGGACGCCTGTACGACGCCGAAACCATGAACGAGGTGGGCAACTACGACCGCAAACGCGGCAAATTCTGGTTCGAACTGCCGGGCAGCCAGATCAACGGCGCCGGAATCACGCATACCTGCCAGGAAGCACGCTGCGTGTGCGGGCATTGAGTTTTAACGGACAAAATTTTTCCCCTGCAGAAAAACAGATTCTTCGTGTTGGGAAATATCCAGGCCCATATCCTCCTCTTCTTCCGTAACGCGAAGCGGGGTAAAAAAAGCCACAATGCGATAAAGCAGCAGGGAACCAAAAAAAGTGAAAGCGCTCACGATCGCCAGGGCTAGCAGGTGGTGCAGGAACAAGCCGGTTTGCCCGGTGATCAGACCGCCTTGTTTGGCAAAAACCGCTGTCAGGATCATGCCCACGATGCCACCCACGCCATGGCAGGGAAAAACGTCGAGCGTATCGTCGAGGTCGGATTTAGTTTTCCAGTGCACGGCCAGATTGCATACGATGGCGGCCACTACCCCTATGAACAGGCTGCTGCCGAAACTGACAAAGCCGGCAGCCGGCGTAATGGCGACCAACCCTACCACGGCGGCCACACAGGCTCCGACAGCCGAGGCCTTTTTGCCGCGCACAATGTCGAACAGCATCCACGACAACATGGCCGAGGCAGAGGCAAGATTGGTATTGATAAAGGCCAGCACAGCCAGGTTGTTCGATTCCAGGGCGCTGCCGGCATTAAATCCAAACCATCCGAACCACAACAAGCCCGTACCGAGAATGACATAAGGCACGTTGACGGCCGTATGGTTTTTTTGCTCCAGGTGCGATTTCCGGCGGCCCAGAAAAATAGCCCCGGCTAAAGCCGCAAAGCCCGCCGAGATGTGCACCACTGTCCCGCCGGCAAAATCGAGCACGCCCATTTTGAAAAACAAACCGTCAGGGTGCCAGGTCATGTGCGCCAATGGACAGTAGATCAGCAGGCAAAACAGGCATACAAAGATAACATAGCCCCAAAACCGCACCCGTTCAGCAAAGGAGCCGGTAATGAGGGCAGGGGTGATAATGGCAAATTTGAGCTGAAAAGCGGCAAATAACACGAAGGGCAATGCCGTTCCGATCCGGTCATGTGCAGCAAGGCCGACATTATCGAAAAACAGAAAGGTGGAAGGATTGCCGATGATCCCACCGATATCGTCGCCAAAAGCAAGGCTGAACCCTACCACGTACCACAGCAAACTGACAATGCCGAGTGCGACAAAACTTTGGAGCATGGTAGAAATGATGCTCCGGGCATTCACCATACCGCCATAAAAAAAGGACAGGCCGGGCGTCATCAGTAAGACCAGGCCGGAGGCGGAAAGCATAAATGCAATGGTACCCGAATCGAATGGTCCTCCCTCGGGGTGCCGCGACGGATAAAAGGCCGACAGGGCGGACAGCGTGATAAATACGAAAAAAATGGTGGCGGAAACGTTCCGGCTGTTGTTTTTTAATTTCTCCTGAAGGGTGGCCATGTTTACAACAGAAATTGATTTTCGATTTGTTTGATGAACAGTGGTGGTTGTATGTTAGTCAGCGGCGGAACAAATATGGATTGCTCTTTTTTAAAATCATAAAGAAATTCCAATCGGGCCCTCCCAATTTTAACTTTTATTTCACGCTGCCGCCTGTCACCTCGCTCCCTTTGAGGCCGTCTTTCTTCTAACATTCTGTACACTCAACATTTTACAACACAAACATTCAACTGTATGAGAAACCGTTCAATGATGGCGCTGGCCGCCCTGGCATTCCTGTGTCTTTTCACCCAATCGGCCAATGCACAGGTCGATGTATCTGTCAACCCCGTAGGCCTGTTGTTTGGCGACCTGAGCGTGGGCGCCGATTTTGCGCTCTCCGATCAATTCAGCGTAGAGGCCGCCGTGGGATTCGGCACCAACAAAATTGATGAGATCAAAGGCACAAACATCCCGGTCAACATCGTGGGCAAATATTATTTCAGCCCGAAAAACGGCGCCGACCGCTTCTACGTGGATGCCTTTCTGCGTTACGTCAACCGGCAGTGGAACTACGACGACGGCTCCGATTACGCCGATTTCACGTCTAACCGCTTCGGCATAGGCTTCGGTATAGGCTACAAAGCCGTTTCAAAAGGCGGTTTCGTGTTCGACATCGGCCTCGGCGCCGGCCGGGCCCTGGTAGACAATAATAAATACGAAGAAAACGGTGGTCAACGCCAGGATGTGGACTGGACCGAACTGATGATCCAGGGCAAACTGGGTATCGGTTACCGGTTTGGAGGCAGCAAAAACTGACGGCTTCCGGGCCTTATCGAGCCATAAGAACTTTTGCCTGAGCCATTTTGGCGAATTTTAAAGCAAACACATGAGACATCCTGAATTTTGATGATTTAATCCGTGAAAATTCGGGATGTCTCATGTATTTGCTTAAAGTAACCCCTTACCGGTCAATCCATATCTATGTTTCCCAGGCGACAATTTTTGGAAAATAACCCAACGTAGCCGGCCCGGTTGTTGTTGAAGGGTTAGTTTTGTCCAAAACAAATTGACGCATGAAAAAACTTACGCTTTTATTCTGCTTTCTCACCACCGCCGTTTTTGCGCAGGGCCCTGTCAAACGATATGTCCTGCTTGAACATTTCACGAATAGTGTTTGCCCGGTTTGCAAAGCCAGAAATCCCGGATTTTACGCTTTGATCGACCAAAATGCTTCGGATGTGCACCACATCGCTTATCACCCTCCTATTCCGTACAGTTCCTGCGTTTTTTACCAGCACAACCAAAATGAGAACAAAGACCGGGCCGATTACTACGAGGTTTTCGGCACCCCGATGGTATCGGCCAATGGCGCGGCCGCGGTTAGCGTGCAGTCCTTGACATCCACTGTGTTACAATCCTATTTAGGACAAACAAGTCCCGTACTGGTACAAGTGTCGGAAAGCGACAACGGCAACCAGCGCAGCGCCGACATCAATGTGGTCACTGTGGGGACAGTACCCGCCGGTGACTACAAATTTTTTGCAGCCATTGTGGAAAAACGGGTGGACTACACTTCCCCGATAGGGTCCAATGTCCACCGCAATGTTTTTCGCAAAATGCTGACCGGTATTGACGGCGTGACATATGAACCTGCCGGCCCCGGCAGTTCGGTGAATTATTCTTATACATTTGCCATCGATCCCGCCTGGGTAGCCGATTCTATTTATGTCGTGGCGTTCGTTCAGCATACAGCGGATAAAAACGTACTGAACAGCGGCACCAAATTCGACCCGTTCATCGTCTCGTCCGGCGAGGTTTCTGCTCCACAAAGCGTACAAATACAACCCAATCCGGCCAGTGCCGAGGCTTGGGTATCCCTGCCCGGCAAACAGATAGACCGCGTAGCGGTATTTTCCATAGGGGGGCAGCTGATGCGTACAGCCTTTGAGTCCCAATATGATCAGGTGCAGATTCCCCTGGAAGGCCTGGCGCCCGGCCTGTACGTCGTCAAAATGACGGGACCGGAAGGCGTGTATGTCGGGAAGTTGGTGAAGGAGTGAGGGCGTTGGGCGTCATTGATCGTCATTAGGCGTCATAGCCGTAATGACTAATGACGATCAATGACGCAAATTATCCTCCCACATAATTATGCGGCGTGAGTTGCTTCAGTTCGTCTTTCACTTCCTGTCGCACTTCCAGCCCGTCGATAAACTCGTGCAGGTCTTCGCGGGTGATGGCGGCGCGGCCGCGGGTAAGCTCTTTTAATGCCTCATAAGGCTGAGGATAGCCTTCCCGGCGGAGGATGACCTGGATGCCCTCGGCTATTACCATCCAGTTGTCTTCCAGGTCGTCAAAGAGCTTTCCTTCGTTGAGCATTAATTTGCCGAGGCCTTTCAGGATGGATTTGAAAGCAACGATGGTGTGCCCGACAGGTACGCCCAGGTTTCGAAGCACGGTGCTGTCGGTCAGGTCGCGTTGCAGGCGGCTGATGGGCAGTTTTTCGGCAAAATGCTGAAACAGGGCGTTGGCTAGGCCTAGATTGCCCTCGGCATTTTCAAAGTCTATGGGGTTCACCTTATGGGGCATGGCAGATGAGCCGACTTCATCTTTCACCGTTTTCTGGCGGAAATATTCCATTGAAACATAGGTCCAAACGTCACGGCACAGGTCGATCAGGATGGTATTGATACGGCCCATTGCCTGGCACTGTGCGGCCAGGTGGTCGTAGTGTTCAATTTGAGTGGTATGTTGGGCGCGTTCCAGGCCGAGAAATTCGCGCACAAAATCATCGCCGAAGCGGCGCCAGTCGTAATCGGGGTAGGCGGCATAATGGGCGTTAAAATTGCCCGTAGCGCCGCCAAATTTTGCCCGGTGCGGAATGTCGCGCAGATGGTCGAGCTGCCCGTCGAGGCGTTCCACGAACACCTGGAGTTCTTTGCCAAGCAAGGTTGGAGAAGCGGGTTGGCCGTGGGTACGGGCCAGCATGGGCACACGCGCCCAATCCTGGGCCAGTTGGTACAGCTGGTCGCGCAATCGCTGAAAAAGCGGATAATACACCTCCTGCAGGGCATTTTTAAGCAACAACGGAGTGGCCGTGTTATTGATGTCCTGCGATGTAAGTCCAAAGTGCACGAACTCGCGCAGGTGGCCGAGTTCAAGGGCGTCAAAACGTTCCTTTAAAAAATATTCCACCGCCTTTACGTCGTGATTGGTCGTACGCTCAATAGTCTTGACGTATTCCGCATCAGCCAGACTGAAGTTTTCAAATATGGCGTTCAACTCGTCAATTTTGGCATCCTCGAAGCTGGTCAGCTGCGGCAACCCGTATTGGCAAAGCGCGATAAAGTATTGTATTTCAACAAAAACGCGATACCGGATCAGGGCGTATTCACTGAAGTATTCGGTCAGTTCCTTCGTTTTGTCGGCATACCGGCCGTCGATGGGAGAAATGGCAAGCAGCATGGGAGCGAGTTTGTTTATGAAGGTTTATGAGGGGTTTAGAGGGTTTAGAGGGTTTAGAGGGTTTAGAGGGTTTAGAGGGTTTAGAGGCAAAATTAACAAAAGGTGGCAAGCTGCCTGCTTTTCAGGCTTGCGGAAGGCGCTACATTTGCCGGAAAAAATTTTAGGATGGAAAGTAACAGCTGGATTGGACTCGGAGCAGCCTTTTTGTGCCTGGCCTTTGTTTTTATTGACCAAAGCTCAAAAGACGGCGGACTTGAAACCCTGCAAACGGAAACCATGCGCATTCACGACGAAGCCATGAAAGACATGGCCGACATGAACCGGGTAGGTCGCGCGCTGAAAAAAGAACTAGGAAACCTCGACTCCCTTGCGCCCCGGCGCGATACCATCCGGCAGGTATTAGGACAAATGAAAAAAGCCGAGGAGGACATGTATAACTGGATGCGCAATTATGCGCCGCCGGAAAACGAACCTGCTGAAAAGGCCAAACGGTATCTGCAAGACCAGAAACAAAAAATTGAACAAAACCAGCGGGATATGAAAGCCGCCCTCGAGGCCGGGCAAAAACTGCAACAGCAGTGAAGGCTCTCCTATGCACCGCATGTTATTGTTTAAAAAATGCTATAATGATCGAGGCCGCGCGACCCGAGGCCCCGCCATCTCCGAGTAAATGGCGCAATTCGGCGTACCCTTTTCGTAATTCGCCGGCTTTTTCCGGATTCAGTATCCCGTTCAAAGCGGCTTTCAGATTGGTCCGGTTCAAATCGTCCTGGATCAATTCAAGCAACAGCGGCCGGTCCAGGATCAGATTGACGAGGGAAATGTACTTTACGTTCACGATCCTTTTTGCAATGGCAAAAGAAATCGGGCTGCCAGCATAACATACTACCTGCGGCGTACCGATCAGGGCTGTTTCGAGGGTGGAAGTCCCGGATTTTACCAGTGCCGCGTGGGATCGCGCCAACAGATCGTATGTTTTGCCCCGCTCCAGGGTCACATTCGGATAGCGCTCTAAAAAAGGTTGAAAAAAGGGATCAGGCAATGCACTGGCGGCGGCCACCGTAAATTGAATTTCCGGAAAATCGGATGTTACCGACAACATGACCGGTAATATTCTTTTTACCTCCTGTTTCCGGCTGCCCGGCAGCAATGTCACGGTGGCGGGGTGATCCGCTTGCTGCAGCGGGCTGCCGGCAGGGATCACGTCGAGCAACGGATGTCCGACAAATTCAGCCGCGACGCCGTATTTTTCATAAAATGCTTTTTCAAAAGGCAGGATAACCAGCATTTTGTCCACGTCGCGTTTGATCCTGTGGACGCGGGAGCTATGCCAGGCCCATATCTGAGGAGAAATGTAGTAGATAACCGGAATCCCCTGCTTTTTGGCCCATTTGGCTATACGCAAATTGAACCCCGGATAATCGATCAGCACCAGGGCATCGGGCTTGTGTGCCAATATATCCTTCTGGCAGAAACGCAGGTTGCGCAGTATGGTCCGCAGGTTTTTTAATACTTCCCAAAAACCCATGAAAGCCAGGTCGCGGTAGTGCCGCACCAATTCACCGCCGGCAGCCTGCATCAAATCGCCCCCCCATACCCGGCACTTAAGCCCCGGTTCCATTGTTGTCAGCGCTTTGATCAGATTGGAACCGTGCAAATCCCCGGA